>JAGIAP010000040.1:20840-22491 GCA_017744805.1 Chitinophagaceae bacterium
CCCTGGCAGATCAGCAGCTTGTTGCTGTACAGGAAAACCTTTGGCAAGCTGCTCAGCATTTATGAATTGCAGGCCATTCCCGGCTGGGATGAGGCCACCATCATCAAACTACTTCCGTATATCAGTATCTCTTCTACCGAAGCCACAGATAAGAAATTCTTTCAGCGATTCAAAGGAGGGGAGGAGAACCTTTTGATGCGTTCGGGTAAATGGTTATCGAAAGAAGGCCCAGCTGCTTTTATCAGGTATCGATATAAAATGGAGAAGCAATTGCAATGGGGCTTTACCATGGAGAAGGACGCAGGTGAAGGGTTCTTCAGGGGAGCGCAGAAAAATGGGTTCGATTTTTATTCAGCGCATTTGTTTGCCAGAAGAACAGGGCCCTTGCAGGTATTGGCCCTGGGAGATTTCCTGGTGAATATGGGGCAGGGCCTGATCCAATGGCAGGGTATGAGCTATGCTTATGGCGCTGTGCTTTCCCTGAAAAAACAATCGGAGGTGTTGCAACCCTATAGCTCGGCGGGCGAATTCAATTTTCATCGTGGCATAGGCATCAGTACGGGATCGGGCCCTGTGCAGGCGACCGCATTTGTTTCGTACAGAAAATTATCAGCACATCTGAAGGAGGATAGTGCCGGCCGCTGGTTCAATAATTTTGTTACCAGTGGCTATCACCGGACCGCTTCCGAACAGGAAGCGAAGGGAACGGTGAATGTCTTCACCACCGGCACCAGCCTGCGTATGAAGCGGAGATCCTGGCAGATCGGTGTGAATGCAGTGCAGTATCATTTGTCTGTGCCTTTGCGAAGGCCTGATCCTCCGTATAAATTATTTGCGATCGAAGGAGATAAATGGAGCAATGCCAGTTTCGATTACGGTATCACCATCCGCAACTGGCATGTATCGGGGGAGTTGGCCATAGACCAGCATTTGGCGCTGGCATTTACCGGGGCTGTGATGGGGAGCCTGAATAGCGGCCTTCAACTGGGCATTCAGTACAGGAATTTCAGCAAGCAATATCAGAGCCTGTTCAGTTCAGCGGTATCGCAGGGTGCAGCGCCCTCCAATGAAGAAGGGATAGGCATCAGGATCGAATGGCAGCCACAACGCAAATGGCGGATGCAGGCTTCTGCCGATATCTTCCGCTTTCCCTGGCTGCGATACAGGATCGATGCGCCGGCTAACGGATATGAACATCTGATCACGGTGATCCACCAGGTCAGTAAGAAGATCGGGCTTCAGTTCAGGTATCAGTTATCCTCCAAACCTGTGAACCAGTCTGATACTGTTGCCTTGAAGTTCCCTGCCTGGCAGCAGCGCAAACAATGGCGCCTTCAATGGAGTTGGGAGATGAATGAAAAATGGAAGGTGACGCAAAGAACGGATTACCTGGTTGCAGGGGCGAAGGGGATATTGCAGGAAACAGGTATCAGTTGTTGGCTGGATGCTACGTACAAGCCAGACCGGCAATGGATGCTGAGTGGCCGTCTTCATTTTTATGAAACGGGTGGCTACCAGAGCAGGATCTACAGTTATGAGCGCGATCTTTTGTATAGTTATTCAATGCCGGCATTTGCCGGTAATGCCATCAGGGTCTATACGCTTGTACGTTATAGATTCATGTATGCAAAAGCCCGGGACCGGAAGCGGG
>JAGIAP010000410.1 GCA_017744805.1 Chitinophagaceae bacterium
GTTGAGAGCGGTGATCACTTTACCGCTGAGGCCGTCGCCACAGACCTTGTCGCGCGGGAAGAATGCCTTATCGACTATCACCGATCGAATGCCCCATTGCGCCAGTTGCAGCGCTGCTGCGGCGCCGGCAGGGCCAGCCCCAATGATACATATTGTGGTTTCAATCATCCGTCCAGGTGTAAGAACAATAAAAATATCTACCTCCGCTGGCTTTGCCAAAATAACTTATTGGATTGCCAGTTGGCAGGCAGTGAATTCATGTAGATTTATGGAAATCTGTAATTATGGACCATTCATATCCTGACCCGATCTCACGTCGTAACCTGCTGGGAAAGCTCGCCATCCCTGCCCTGGGCATTGCAGGGCTCAGCGCTATCAGTACGAACGCAGCAGCGAACGGCACCGCTCCCGCGAAAGAAACTGCCGCAGGTCCGTCCGGTTTTCCTGTTTTCAATGTACTCGATCATGGGGCCAAAGGCGATGGAAAGACCATGGATACGGTGGCCATTCAATCGGCCATCGATGCCTGTCACCAAAGCAATGGAGGTATCGTGCTGATCCCTGCGGGGGATTTTCTCACCGGTACATTGCAACTGAGATCCTTCGTTACCCTCCATCTCGCGCCCAAAGCCCGGCTGCTGGGCAGTATCGTGAAATCTGATTACAAAGCCGGCGAAGGAATCCCGGAAAGCAATGGGAATATGGTGTTGCTCTATGCAGCCAATGCGGAAAGGATCAGTATCGAAGGGCAGGGTACCATCGATGGCAGCGGCGCAGCCTTCAACAATGGAAGAGGAGATGGCACCGGCCCCGGCGGTACTCCCGGAAATATGGACCGCCCGCACCTGCTGGTACTGTACCAATGCAAACAGGTGCTGGTGCGCGATGCCTTTTTCACCAACAGCGCCTATCATTGCTTCCGGATCCTGCATTGCAATAATGTGCAGATTCATGGGCTTCGCATACATAACAGGGTCAACAGGAATAATGACGGCTTCCATTTCAACGACTCCTCCTATGTCCATATCTCCAATTGCGATATCGCCTGCCAGGATGATGCCTGCGCCCTTTTCGGCAGCAACCAGTTTGTGACCGTCACCAACTGCACATTCAGTACACGATGGTCTGTTTTCCGCTTCGGGGGTGGCAAAGCGCAGAATATCACTGTCACCAATTGCGTGATCATGGAAACCTATGGCTGCCCCATAAAGATCAGCACGGGAAGAGGACAACTGGAAAATTTCATCTTTTCCAATATCATCATGCGGAATGTGACCGGTCCCATCGGTATTGGGTTCAGTGGCGCCTCCCGCAATAACAATAAAAATAACACAGCGGCAAACGAGCCCTCCTTTGTGAGGAATATCGTGTTCAGCAATATCCAGGCAACGGTGGTCACCAGGCCCGTGGATCATCCCGAGATCCCGTTCGTGGTGAAGCCATTCCCAGGGGAGGATAATTCCTGTATCACGCTCAATGCCATGAACGATGTTTACCTGGAGAATATCAGTCTGTCGGATATCCATATCAGTTATGCAGGTGGTGGCACTGCGGCTCAGGCCGCCAAACGGGAGATACCTGCCGTGGCATCCGAATATTTCGGGGTATGGGGAACAGAGCCCTACGGCCCGCCTGCCTATGGGCTGTATGCCAGGAATGTGAAAGGACTAACGATGAACAATATACGTTTTGAATTCCAACAGAAAGACCTTCGGCCCGCCCTGGTGATGGACAATGTACAGGATGCCTATATCAGCGGCTTACAGGTGATGGCGGACAAAGAAGGGGAGAGTGTGCTCAGGTTGATCAATTGTAAGGAGATCTTCCTGAATGCTCCGCGCCTGCTCAATCCGACAACCGTTTTCCTGCAAATGGAAGGAATGAAGAATGAAGCCATTACTTTGCAAGGTGGGGATATAAGAAAAGCAGAAAAGAAGATCGTTTTCACCAGGGGTGCCGACAAAAAAGCATTCCTCGGTTGAGCCAGAGTGCTCACCGGTGCTCGCGTCCCCGCGAGTGCCTTCTATGCAGTTCGCCTCCGGAGAACCAACCTGGTGTTACACCTGGTCGGTTGCCGGAGGCGACGAAATATATATCCCTCGCACGGAGGCGAGCGGCTATACGTTGAGTATTACAATAATCCTTCGATCATCTTCTTCAGATCAGGCGTGCTCGGACGCGGTGCATCCACGGAAACGATATTCCCTTTTTTATCGAATACCATAAATCTCGGGATACCGGGGATCTTGTAATAGGTGATCACAGACTTGCCAGCAGGATCATACAATTGCACTCCTTCCAGTTCCTTCTCGGCCACAAATTGTTTCCATTTATCCTTGTCGGCTTCCTTGTCTGTGCTGATGCTCACGAACACCACATCCTTGCCCTTCATCTCTTCCGTCAGTTGCTTCAGATGTGGGATCTCTGCTTTGCAGGGACCACACCAGGTAGCCCAAACGTCCACTACCACCAGTTTTCCGGCGAGCGACTTCAGGCTCACTTTCTTCCCGTTGATATCTTCCAGGTCGAAGTTCAGACCGGGAGCACCTTTCTGGTATTTCACCAGTTTTTCCATCACCTGTTCTTTGGCAGCAAGTTGACCTTCGGTCTTCAGGTAGTGACCATAGCTGTCCAGTTTTTGCAACACATCTTCAAATGTCCTCGATCCGGAAAGATTCCTGGCAACCAGGTCTCCTTTGAGTGTATCATTGGCGAGTTGTTCAAGGCTCCAGTCGAGGAATTTATCCTTGTCCGGTGGCGTGTTCCCCATGAGCATTCTGAAAGTAGGATAGCTGCCGATAGCATCCTGGCCTTCTCCCAATGAATAGATCTTAGTGGTTTGAAAGAGATTGGATGGATTGATGCGCTGATAAAAAGCAGGGTAATCCGCTTTTGCTGGATGTGCAGACCTTGGCTGAAGGAGGAAGCTGATGGCCATATGCTGCATATCGGCGTCAATGGTAAAGCGGAGCAGATCGTTGAATGCTTTATTGGGACTATTGATCTTTTTCCTGAATGTCTCAGCTACCGGCATCATGGCTTCGAGTGCCGGAAAGAAGCTCTTCCAGGTGGAAGTGTCTGCCAGGGAGCGGTATTTGGGATTGTCGTTATAGAAAGATTTGCTCATGGCCCTTACCGGCGCACGGAGTGCCTCCCATTGATACAGGAGTTTGTTCTCAGCGGAGCCGCTGGTAACTTGGTAACCGGTATCGGTCACCTGCAGGGTCAGTTTTGTGCCCGGGGCAAGATAGATCCTGATGCCGCCTCTTTTGGGATCGGTGGCCAAATAGTAGTATCCTGCCTTTGCGGATGGAAGCTGAAATGCGAAGCTCTTTCCATCACTGAGATTGGTTTTGGCAAACTCTGTGCGTTCGCCATCCTTCACTTCATACAGGGAAACGGCTGTGGCCTTGCTCTTGTTGAATACGCCCTGAACAATGGCAGGGGACTTCTGGGCCGATGCCGCGAGGGACATCAGCAATGCAGGAAAAATGAATTGTTTTTTCATGAATTGAATACGGTAATGATCTGTAAAAATGGCCGGTTGCCCGAAACAGGATCAGGCAACCAGCGTATAAGCATTGGGGTTATGGAGCCGGTTTGTAGGTGACATCGCGGATCTGGCCGAAACCGCCAAATACATTCCGGTATGTGCCCCCTGTAATATCTCCTGTGAGCGCGATCGGGAACATATATACTTTGCCTTCTGCCCCTTCCTGTGCCGCTACCATCATCAGGTTGTAGTTATCTGGGTCGGTACTGCTCTTGTTGTTATAGTACCATTTCATTTTTCTAACCTCTGTGCCTGCAGGGAAAGTATACACCAGCGTTTGTGTTTTGGCCAACAGATCCCAGCGATACAGTTTGTTATCGCTGGCAAAATAAATATGTTGTACCGATCTGGAGGCGAGGTACTGACTGGCTGTTTGCATCAGTTGACCTGCAGGAAGGGTGTCCACGATCTGCGAAACACTGCTTCCTCCATTCAGTAAGCCCCTCAGCAGGAACAGGGAATCGCGTTGATTGCTTTCAAACACTGCCGAGAAATTACTGCTTGGCCCCATCCCTGCATACAGCAGGCGTTTGCCGATATTGTTCAGGTTCCAGGGTTGGGGAGTATTGGCTGGCAAGCTGATATTGGCCAGTGCATAATCCCCGTTGCCAACAGGCCTGAACCAGAATCGTTGTGCAATGGTATCGTAGAAAATGAAACTGCCGATATTGATCGAAAGCTGGTAGGGGGCCAGGTAATAATTCCCCATGGTAGAAAACCCGTATTTATAAGGAGGTGTTACAGTGAGGTTGGCACCATAAGCTTTATCCCTTGTAAGAAAATGCTCTTCCGTGCTTTGCGCGAATACATCCAGTGGCTTGATGGCGCCCGGATCGAGAAAGAACCAGTCTTTCATCCGGGAACTGCGCACAAAGTTCGCCTTGTTCACCTGAATGCCATCATTGGTGCTGAGGAAGTAGATCATTTGTTCGGTCCTCCTGTTGTACACACAAACTTTTCCCCAACCCGCAGGAAGGTACTCTCCATTGTTCGATTTAGAATAGATGGCTCTTTCCACCGTATTGTTGGGTTGAATGATGGAGATATCATTATGCCCGTTCTTCTCGTCCATCACCAGCCAGCCCTGGTTGAAAACGCTGGTCACTTTTACGTAGAATTTTTTGTAGAAACCCACATTGGTGGTCTTGTCCTTCACAAAGAGGTCGAGGTCATACATACCTGGCTCTTCTTTCATGAAGAAACGTACTTTGCTGCTATCACTGATCTGTACTCTATAGGGAGCCGAGCTGCCGGGATACATCACCCAGTCGTATTCCAGTCCATCCTTCGCGGGAATGGTCTGGATCATATCC
>JAGIAP010000411.1 GCA_017744805.1 Chitinophagaceae bacterium
GGCCGGTATCATGCCGCTTCACCAGGTTGCTGGCGGAAGCTTTTTCAATAGCGACCATCATCTGCTCATCCGTGGCATTGGGTTGAACAAAGAGCAGGTTCTGACGGATGGTGCCGGCAAAGAGTTGCGTATCCTGGGTCACGAAACCGATCTGTCTTCTCAATTCATTATATCGTATGAGCGTGGCCGGTATATCATTGAAATAGATCTCACCTTCCACAGGTTTGTACAATCCTACCAATAGCTTGACCAGGGTTGACTTGCCTGAGCCTGATGGCCCTACGAACGCCACGGTATCGCCTTTTTTGAGAGAGAAGGAGATCCCATCCATCGCATTTTGCCTGGCGGTCTTGTGCTTGAATACTACATTGTCGAACCGGATGCTTTCCAGTTCATTCAGCTCGATCGGCTCGGGGGGCCGTAGTTCTATCGGCTTATTCATGAGCACGTCGAAGGTTTGAAGCGATGCTTCCGCTTCGCGATAAGAGAGAATGATGCTGCCGATATCCTGCAATGGCCCGAAGATGGAACTTGAAATGAATTGCATACTGATCAGCTCGCCGGTGCTCAGCACATTGCCGAAGATCAGCCATAACAAGATGAACAGGATGGCTTGACGGAGGATATTCAGTACAGTGCCCTGATAAAAACTAAGCGTGCGTACCTGTTTCGTTTTCTGCATTTCCAGTTCGAAGATGCGCCAGGTGAATTCGCGGAGCCGTCTGATCTCGGGAAAGGTAAGGCCCAGGCTTCGCACCAGTTCTATATTCCGGAGGGACTCGGTGATGATGCCTGCCATGCGGTTGGTTTCCCGGTTGATGGATCGCTGCAGGGTCTTGATCTTTTTACTGAGCAGTCCTGTCAGTGAGCCCAGCACCAGAACGCCGATCACAAAAACCGGGATCAGTGCCCAGTGCTTGGTGATGGCATACCAAACCAGGAAGCCCATGCCTACCAGGGAAGAGAAAAGGATATTGATGAATGAGTTGATGAACCTTTCTGTGTCTGTCCGCACTTTCTGGAGAACGGCCATGGTTTCGCCGCTTCTTTGTTCTTCAAATTCACTGAAGCTGAGCCGGAGGGTTTGCCGAAGGCCGTCGTTGAAGATCTGTAATCCGAATTTCTGCACGGCCAGCCGGGTGAAATATTCCTGGAAGGCTCTCGCAATACGGGCCAGGGTTGCGATGGCAATGGCGATGAAGAGCCACCAGAGCACACCGCGCACCAGTTCGCTCCTGGGCTTGATGCCGGTTTGGCTGGCATAATCATCGATGATCTTTCCGAAGATCACCGGATCGAAGAGCGACAATATCTGGGCTGTCCCGGCCAATAACAGGGAGAAGAGGATCAACCAGCGTTGTGGTCGCAAATATTTCCAAAGGATCTGCATGCCGTGAATGCGTACGGACAGGTTGGGATTATCACAAATCTAAGGAAATAAACATTTTAACTACCCGATCCTGCACGCTGCATTTCATCATCGGCGCTTCCTCTTCTTTTTACACTTCCTTTGAAAGATTTGCCAAAACGCCAGGTGAAAGAAAGTACGGCAACCCTGGAATCGCGTTTCACTTCGAAGTATTCTTCTGTATCCTTGAACTGGGTGAGGCCGTTCATGGCCTGCGTGTAGAAGATATCGCGGAAAGCCAGCTTCAACGTGGCTTTGTTGTTGAACAATGATTTGGATACGCCTGCACCGATCTGCCCCGTTGGGTCCACTACTTCCTGGATATCTTCCTGGCTGCGGGTAATATAATATCCCGTCAACTCAGCGGCCCATCCTTTTTTCAATTTGAACTGGTTGTTGATATTAGCATTGAGCTGTGTAATGGTTGGCGTCAGTTCTTTGAATACAAACCCTTTGAATCGTTTATGGATGATGTCTGTCTGCAGGTTCAGCGACCACCAGGATGCGGGCTGCAGTTGTACACTCACTGAAAGACCGAAGTTCTGACGGTTGCCTACATTTCCATAGGAATAGAGAAAAGTACCATCGTCCCTAACCAGGAAGAGTTGAGCAAAATAATCCGAAGTTCGGCTATAGCTGAGGGTGGTCATCAACCAATCCCTGTACACATGGCTCAGTTCCAGGTTCCAGGTGTATTGCGGAAGCATGAAAGGATTTCCCCGCTGGCTGGTGTATTTGTTGATGATGAGCTCAAATGGGTTCAGGTTCTGGAATGCAGGCCTGTCGATCCTTCTGCCGCCACTGATGGTAAAACTATTGGATGAGTCCAGCTTGTATTGCAGGTAGGCCGTAGGAAAAAGACTGCTGTAATTCCGGGAGAAGGCAGAATCTTTCCGGAGGGGATTGCCCGACTGAAGCGCGTCATAGGCCGTGTGCTCAAATCTCAAACCCAATTGCGCCGTGAATCTCTCCCATTGTTTCTCGAAGTTGCCGTAGGCGGCATGAATGTACTCGGTGTATACGAAATGATTTGTCTTGTTGTGATTGAGCTCCCAGTTGCCGGTGGTATTGATCTCGTATGCTGCAAAATTATCTGTGCGGATACGGCTGCTTTTCCAGCCTGCTTCCATTTTCATGGTCTCGCCGAACCGTTGCGTATAATCAGCTTTACCGGTGAGGATCCTGATTGAAGTGGGGATCTCCCCCCGTTCTGATTCTTTGTATCCATAAAGGCCTTCCCGTACATTCTGGAAAAGCTGGTAGTTCTTGATATTGTATCCGAGCCAGTCCAGGTCCACGGAAAGCTCTTGTGATGCATTGAAACTATGGCGGACATTGAGATTGACGGTACCATTCCTCCAGTTGAGAGAGCCGGTCCCGTTGCTGTTGACCACAGAATCCTTCTGCCCGTTCTCACGCAGCCATTCAGCTTCTGCCTGGCTATTGGAGCGACGGTATTGATAGAATCCATTGGCGAGAAGCCCGATGGTTGTTTTTTTGCTGATGGAATAATCCAGTCCCATTTTCAGAGTATGGTTCTGTCCCCTGAATTCCATTTTGGTAGGTTGTTGCAGTATAGCGTTCACATTGGTAGTTCCGGGATCGAAATACCGGCGGAGGGCATACAGGTACATTACGGAGCCGCCTTCATTCAGGTTGTAATTCATGAATGCATTGAGCGGGCCCTGCCTGTAATTCAGGGCCAGGCTATGTATCGATCTTTGTTTTCTTCCTTGCTGATAAGCCGTGCTGGCAGTTCCGTTGAAGCCCTGCTGCTTGTTCTTCTTCGTTTTGATATTGATCACGCCAGCGTTACCAGCGGCATCGTACTTGCTGGGTGGATTGTCCATCAGCTCTATTTGTTCCAATTGTGAGGCCGACATTCCCGAAAGGAGGTTGCTGAGATCGGAGCCTGACAGATAAGTAGGCTTACCGTCGATCAGGATCAGCACATTGGATCTGCCCTTGAGGCTGACCTTACCATCACGATCAACCGAAACACCCGGAGATTTCTCAAGCACTTCCAATACGGTAGCACCGGTGCTGGTGATGCTGTTATCAACCGAAACGATCGTTTTATCGGGTGCGAATTTTATCAACGGCTTTCTGGCGGACACGGTCACTTCCTGAAGGGCAGCATCGGAACGGAGCAGGGTGATGGAAAGCGGCAGGTTCCCGTTGCCTGATGTGATCTGTACCGGTCCGGCATACTGCGTAATATGGTCTACCATGGTAATGCGGAAAAGATAATTGCCGGGTGGTACATTATCAAACAAGGCCTTTCCGGTGGAGTCCGTCATGCGCGTTCTTACAATTACAGAATCTTTGAACTTCAACAGGGCCACAGAAGCCAGTGGAAGCGCTTGCTGCTGATTATTATTGACAGATATAGTGATATCACCATCTGCTGCAGGTTGGGCCCATGCAGCATGGGAGAGCAGCATCAATACAAGTACATACAGATTGCGCATAAAAAAAGGATCAATCGAATTTACTCGTATTGATCCTTTATGATCTGTTGAATTATTCCAGTGGCAATATTCCGTTGCGGGAAGACTGAACTGGATATGATGTACGCTGAAGTGTAGATTATCAGAACGGAAGGTCGTCATCGCCACCTGCTGGCTCAAATCCGGGAGGGCCATCGGGTACGGCGTTGTTGCCGGCGCCGCCTGCATTGCGAACCACTTTCCATGCTTTCACATCTGTGTACCAACGGCCGTTGAATTCGCGGCTTTCCACGTCGAAGGAAACAGTTACCTGTTCTCCGGGTTTGATGCTGGCGAGATCGATCTTATCGCCCCATGCTGCAATGCATACTTTTTTTGGATAAGTATCGCCTGTTTCGAGAATGAATTCCTGTTTTTTCCAGGTGCCGTTCTTTCCCTGTCCGGTTTGTACGGGGAGGAACTGGAGGATCTTTCCACTAATGTCCATTATTGACTGATTTACTGATTTCGGTAAATATAGGGAGGGTTTGAAAATTGGCAATGAGAAATTAATCTTCCTTCTCCATTCGAATAAAATTCGGTTTTACCTGCCCTGAATAGCATTTTCCCGATCATTGTTCGGCCATAAAGCCCGCCAAACTGAATAAATTCTAAAAATCACCCATTCGCCGAATTTTATTCTGAAATAAATTATTTTTACAGAAAATTAGCCGGAAATGGAAATCACACTCGACAATACGGACCTCCAGATCCTCGACATGATGCAATCCAATGCACGGATCTCCAATGCAGATCTGGCACGCGAGCTCAATATGGCCCCATCGGCCGTTTTGGAGCGAGTGAAAAAACTGGAAAACAAGAATGTGATCGTCCGGTATTCAGCACAGGTGAACCCTGCTGCTATTCAACAAAAACTCCTCGCTTTCATTTTCATACGATCCTCCGAAGGATTTTCCTGTAGTGGTGATACCTCCAAAGCCCTTGCAC
>JAGIAP010000412.1 GCA_017744805.1 Chitinophagaceae bacterium
ATTATCGTACAGTTATTCAATCTGCAGATATTATCAGGGAAATACAAGCAACTGGCTAAGGACAATGCCGTATTCCCGAAAGTGAAATACCCGGACCGCGGTATCATCTACGACCGGAAGGGGAAAGCCATCCTCAACAATACCATCATGTTCGACCTGGTAGTGACGCCTAATGAGGCGCGCAAGACCGATACTTTCGGCCTATGCGATATACTGGGTATCGACACCGCAGAGTACCGCAAAAGGATGGTGGAAGCCAGGATGAAGAACGGGCCTTATCGCCCCTCCATCTTCCAGGACCTTCTCACCCCTGAGCTCCATGCCCGCCTGGATGAAAATATCTGGAAATTCCCCGGGTTTGCACTCATCGAAAGACCCGTACGTGTATATCCCTATAATGCAGCAGCGCATATCATGGGCTATATCGGAGAAGCCGACTCCTCCATCATCAAACGCTCCGGCAACTATTACCGGATGGGCGACTATGTAGGAAGGGCCGGCCTGGAAGCCTATTACGAAAATGTGCTGATGGGACAAAGAGGGGTGGAGCACCTCATCAAGGATAACAAGAACCGCCTCGTGGGTAGTTACGAGAACGGGATCTTCGATACGGCCGCCATTGCCGGCAGGAATCTCCGGACCTATATCGATATCGACCTGCAGGTACTGGCCGAAAAGCTTATCCGCAATAAAGTGGGAGCCGTAGTGGCCATCGATCCCAAAACCGGTGGCATCCTCGCCATGGCATCGGGCCCTACCTATGACCCCAACAGTCTTACAGGTTCCAATAAACAAAAGAACTATGGTCAACTGGTGCTGGATGTGGGAGCGCCTTTGCTCAACCGCGCTATCCAGGGCTTGTATGAACCGGGCTCTACTTTCAAACCACTGGGTGGACTGGTAGCGCTGAACGAAGGGGTGATCACCCCAAGTTTCGGTTACCCATGTCCGGGGAGATATTTTGGTTGTGGCCACGGCAAACCAGCCTGTACACATAGCAACCCCGGCCATGCAGCCAACCTCAGGCTCGCCATCGCCAATTCCTGCAACTCCTATTTTGTACATGTTTACCGTTTGACCGTAGACAATAACAAATATGGAAGTGTAAAGAAGGGATATGAGAAATGGAAAGATTATATGAATGCCTTCGGCCTCGGAGAGCGCACCGGTGTTGACCTGGTGAGCGAAAATCCGGGACTGATACCTGATAGTTCTCTCTACAATACCGAGTACCGCGGATCATGGAATAGCTGCACCAACCTTACCCTTGGTATCGGGCAGGACAAGATGCAGACCACGCCGCTGCAAATGGCCAACGCCATGTGTATCATCGCCAATAAAGGATACTACTATACCCCGCACTTTGTGCAGAAGATAGATAACGAGACTGGCGAGGACACCATGATGAGCCAGTTCAGGAAAAAGCATGAAGTGCTCACCAATATTTCCAATGACGCGTATGAAGCGATCATGAGCGGCATGCAACAGGTGGTAGATGGATCCGCTTCCCGCGCAAAGGTGCCGGGTATCGAGATCTGCGGTAAAACAGGTACTGCCGAAAAATACCGGATCATCCAGGGCAGGAGGATCAAGCTGGAGAATAACTCCGTCTTCGTTTGTTTCGCCCCTCGTGAAGATCCCAAGATCGCACTCTGCGTGATGGTGGAAAATAGTGGTTTTGGTAATACCTGGGCAGCGCCCATAGCCGGCCTGATGCTGGAAAAATACCTGAAAGACAGTCTTTCTGCCGATAGGATGAAAGAAGTGGACAGGATCGCCAATTCCAGCTTGATGCCTGGTTATCTGAAATACCTCCAGTATATCACAGATTCTGCCCGGGCGTACAATTGGGCGGAGAAGTATAAGGACAGTTCACTGATCCGGAAATTCTACAAAACGAACCCTGTTCGTCCGCCATTCCCCAGGTCGAGAGAGAAAGCATCGCCTCGTACAACATTCGTAATTCCTGACCCCAGATTATTCAACAAACCCTTCAACGCATAACGGAGATGAGCCAACGAAATCCTGCAATATCGAAAGGCGTGGACTGGGTAATGTTCTGGTTGTACCTGCTGCTGGTAGCCATCGGGTTACTCAGTATCTTCTCGGTCACTTACCGGGATGGGGACAATGTGATACAAACCTTCCTGGGATTCAAAACAGATTATAGCAAGCAGTTCTATTTCTTCATCGTTTCGATGGTGATAGGGCTGTTCATCCTGCTCACAGATAGTAAATTCTTTACCGCAACGGCCAATATCTGGTATGCGGTGGGGATGTTCCTCTTATTGCTGGTATTCCCATTGCACACGGCAGTAAAAGGAACGGAGTCCATCATCCGCATCGGCGGCTTCAACCTGCAGCCGGCGGAACTGATGAAAGTATTCGTGAACATGGCGCTGGCCAAGTATTTGTCGAGGGTGGAAACCGATTTCAGTAAGCCGCGCTCCCAGCTCATTGCAGCGGGCATCGTGATTCTGCCCGCCCTTATCACCATCGCGCAGAAAGAAACTGGTTTGGCCCTGGTATTCTTCTCCTTTTTCCTGGTGATGTTCCGGGAAGGTCTTCCTCCGGGTTACCTGATCATCGGGTTCTCACTGGCAGTACTGGTAGTGGCTACGCTGATCGTAGATAAGGATGTTCTGGCGATCATTCTCACAGCCATTGCAGCGGGCGCTATTTATATGTTGAGGAAACAGATCAGGAGGAGCAGGGGCGTATTGTTCGTGATCGTTGGTATCTGGGTGGGGTGTGTAGGCGTTCAGCGATTTGTGGTGCCCTTCCTTTTCACCAAGGTACTGGCGAAACACCAGGTAGAACGGATCTTCTCACTCATCGGTAAAGAGAATCCCTATGCCGCCCTCAATACAGTGGAAGGCGAAGAAGAAGCTACTCCCGTAAAAAAGAAAGATACAGATTACAATGTGCGTCAGAGTAAGATCGCTATCGGTAGCGGCGGCGTAGTAGGGCGTGGCTTCCTGAAAGGCACGCAAACCCGCTTCGACTTTGTGCCTGAACAAAGGACCGATTTTATCTTCTGCACCATCGGAGAAGGCTTCGGCTTTTTGGGAAGCACGGCCGTGTTGGGCATTTATCTTTTCCTGCTATTGCGGATCGTGATGATCGCCGAGCGGCAACGAAGTGTGTTCAGCCGCTGTTATGCTTATGGTGTGGCTTCGGTGTTCTTCTTCCATATCGCTATCAATGTTTGTATGACCATCGGTCTGGCCCCTGTTATCGGAATTCCCCTGCCCCTGATCAGTTATGGCGGTACTTCCTTACTTTCGTTCTCCATTATGCTGTTCATCCTCATCAGACTGGATGCAGACAGGCAGATGGTGTTGCGTTAGAAACAAAAACCAGTGTGTATGAAAGTTATTCCGCTTAGTGAAGGCGCTTTTACGATCGACAGCTCCAAACTATTTGTTCCCTTTGATCTGAATAATGATGATCTGCAGGCCCGTCCTTCCGGCAGTCTCCTGGTAGAGATACAGCCATTTGTAGTGATCACTTCCGAAGATATCCTTCTACTCGATACCGGCCTAGGATTTCAGAAAGATGGAAAGCTGCAACTACATCGCAATCTCATGGAAAACGGGATCAATCCATCCGAGATCACCAAAGTGCTGATGAGCCATTTGCACAAAGACCATGCAGGCGGTGTGAGCGAAGCCAATCAATTAAGCTTCCCTCAGGCGAAGTATTATGTTCAACGAAAGGAGTTTGAATTTGCTTTCGAAAAAGGATTCCCTTCTTATATCACGGAAGAGCTGGAATGTCTCCGCAATGCACCACAGGTTCAGTGGCTGGATGGCGATGGCGTATTGGATGGCTATATCAAATACGAAGTAACAGGAGCACATAGCCCCTATCACCAGGTATTCAGGATCGTTGATGGTGGTGAGACCGTCTTCTTCGGCGCCGATGATGCGCCACAGCTCAACCAGATGAAGAGCAAGTTTGTAGCGAAATACGATTATGATGGGAAGAAAGCCATGGAGCTCCGTAAGAAATGGTGGGAAGAAGGAGAGCAGAACAAATGGACCTTCCTGTTCTATCATGATGTACAGAACCCTGTATTCAGGTTCTGATGAAAATAAAAAAGGCTGCATCGTAACCAAGATGCAGCCTGATAGCTAACCTATGAAAAACACGAGTAAAAACTTTTCTTTATTCTGAGGCCTGGCCTTTTCTTTCCTGTTTTTGTTTTCTTCTTTCCATCCATTCTTCTCTCAACTTCGTTCCAAATTCTTTCTCTGCTTTGAAGAAGGCATTCACCTTTTCGGCGGTTAATACTTTGCTGAACTCTACATTGTACTTCTTGCGGATGGCAAGGATCTTTTCTTCTATTTCCAGTTCAGGCGTTTTATTTTGCCTTCCTTCCTGACGCACTTTGCGAAGCTCATCGGAATACTTATTATAAACCGGCCAGAACTTTTGGGCTTCTTCAGGTGAGAGGTTCAGCTTGTTGGTGATATAGGCAACCTTCAACGCCTCGATCTTTTGACCGTTCTGTTTTCCGCCTCCATCCTGTGCAAGGGTAGCGAAGCTGATCGTAAACAAAATTGCAAGTATGGTAAATAACTGTTTCATGATCGTATTCCTTAATTATATGAATTGATGAGGCTGCTGTTCTTGTCAACATACTGTTGCAACTCTTCATCGCTTACATCTGCCAGCAAGTCCCTGAATGTATTGTTGTCCACTTCTGTATAGGCTACGGATGAACCGGGAGCCTCAGCAGTGAGCGGCTGATCGTTGAGAAAATTGATCAGTTCGTCATCTGATACTTTGGCAAAATCATTAGGGCCAACGCTGTTTCCCGGCC
>JAGIAP010000413.1 GCA_017744805.1 Chitinophagaceae bacterium
CGGATGCTATGCTAAATAACTATTCCCGTCCCTATTCAAAAAGGAGGCAACTGAACGGCTTGCTTTTCTTATCCTTTCTTTTACTACAACTGGTGGCATTCCCACAAAACAATCAGTATGTAATAAGACAGTATACTTCAGAAAATGGGTTACCCCAAAATAGTGTAAAGGCTATCAAGTTCGATAAGAGTGGATTTTGCTGGTTGTCCACAGAGTCTGGCATTGTCAGATTCGATAATAATAATTTCAAGCATTATGGAAGTGATATCATTAAAGGGCTTAAGAGTGAAAGGATCTCTGCAATGATGTCTGATACTGCAGGAACAATCCTGGCGCAAGGTCTCGATTTTCAAAATATCAAAATAAGCTCCTCTTCCTCTTTATATTCCTATTTGCCCGTATTGACGGATACCAATATCAGTTTTGTGGCGACTGGTTATCTCACACAAACTCCCACCATGGATAGTTTATGGCAGACTATCCTGGCCAGTAAAACTTTTCCTGTGCAGAAATCGCCGGGAGGTCTGAAGAACGGGGATACTTACCTTTTCTATGGAAAAGATGCCTGGTTTATCAGAAGATCAACTGCCATCAAACTTAAGCCCTATGAAACGGAACCCATTGGCAGTATGGTGATCAATGATTACTATTATTTACAGATCTGGCCGGGTAACCGGATAACCAGTTGGGATAACGGGATCCCGCAGGCAGGACAGATAGAGGGAGATATTGTCAGTAATAAATCTTTCCTCAAAGGGAATTTCAATGCATTATGGTGTGAGCAGGGCGCCTTCATCTATGCAGGGGGAAATCTTTACGAGCTCAGTTACAAAAATGGAAAAGTGGACAGCAGATGCGTTGTAAGCGATCTCAACCTGGATATGCCGCTTTGCATCGCTTATCGCCCGGATCTCAACACTTATTTTATCGGCACCGGCACTCAAGGCTTGTTCGCCATCAAGATAGCGGATTTCACCTATGCCAGGATCCCCCCTGAATCCGGCCCTGAAAACTATTATACCATCGGTAAAACAGCGAATGACAATATTATTGTGACCAATGCAATAGTACAGCCTGGCAACACATCATTCTATATGCCCCTGTACAATGGCCGCAGCAGGGCCATGTATACCGATAGTGCGGACAGGGTCTATTATGAAAGCGAATTCCAATTATTCCGCTATAATGCCAGAACAGGGATCATAGATAAAAACATGCTTTCCCTGGATAACCGGTTGATGGCGATCGTTCCTGTTGCCGAAGATGGTACTCTCTTGCTATGCACACACTCTTCATTATACAAAACTACCAGGGAAGGAAAGCTTGTCTGGCAGCAGAAATTCCCGACAGACATCAGTGTAGTATCATTAATGCCGTTAAAGAACGGAGAATACCTGCTGGCAACCACATATGGGGTAAAATGGTACAATATCAAAACGCATACAATTTCCCGCTCCATACTTGATTCCTTTTCTGTCCGGAATTTTTACCTGGATCAACAAAACAGGCTATGGATCGGCACAGATGGCAAAGGCTCATTTCTATTTACGAACAATGAACTATACCCCTTGCCACCAGGTCCCAGAGGGGCATTCAGCTCCATTCATTCTTTTATAGATGACAACAAAGGCAACTTCTGGTTACCTACCAATAATGGATTGTATAAAGTACCAGCTAATGCATTAGCTGATTTTGCAACCACCCGGAAAAACCCTTTCTTCTGCTTTTCGTTCAATACAGCCAATGGATTAAGAACGAATGAATTCAACGGCGGGGCTAACCCTAATTTCCAATGGTTACAAGACAGTGCATTGATATTGCCATCCATCGATGGATTGATAAAATTCTATCCAAACAAGCTTGCATCGGACCTTCCCGGGGAAAGAATTTTCATAGATGAAATGTCGATAGACGGGCAGCCCGTGGTGTTGGCCAATATCAAAGAGTCCATTCTACTCAAGCCAACCTTCCAGACCTTGAATATCAGGATCGCCTGTCCGTACTTTGGCAACAAAGAAGATCTGAACCTGGAATACAAGATCGGAAAAGATGTTGATCAATGGACGCCGGTCCCTTCTTCAGGGATCATTTCCATCAATAGATTGCCTGCCGGAGATTATGCATTGGTGATCCGCAAAGCAGGTAGCAATGAAACCATGCCCAATGGCAATATTTCAATCGAGATAGTAGTTACTCCATTTTTCTATCAAACAGGCTGGTTCCTGGCAGGTATAGTATTGTTGCTGGTTGGCCTGGGATATTTGTATTACAGGAGACGCCTTGCTAAACTGGAAAAAGAGAAACTCAAGATCGAAAAGATCGTGGAGCTCAGAACAGAAGAGCTGAATACTGCCATAGCACAACTGGAAAGCTCGGAAACAGCGCTGAAACAAAGCAATCATGTAAAAGAACAGATCATTGCTACAGTATTGCACGATATCAAGTCGCCTTTATTCTCCATGAGGATGGCAGGGAAATCCCTGATCAGCAACTGGAATAAAAGCGATGCCGAAAACCTGGAACAGGTAACAAGCCTGCATCAGTTGATTGGGGAATTAGGGCGTTTTACCGACCAGTTCTTCTCCTGGGCCGCCAGTCAGCAGGAACATTTCAAAGTAAAAAAGACGAGGTTCTCCCTACAGGAAATTTTTGGGGATATCGAAGCATTGTTCAAGGAGATCTTACAGTTCAATAATAACAGTTTCTCCATCAGCCATACCCATATCGAATGTTATACGGATAAGGAAATACTGGTGCTGATCCTGAGGAACCTGGTAGACAACGCGAACAAGAACACGGAAAATGGGATCATCAGCATACAAGCCACAGCAACATCCATGGCACTGGAGATAAAGATATCAGATACCGGAAAAGGGCTCAACGCCTTTCAGATCGAAAATTTCCTGAACAGGGATAAGGCGGTGAAGAACGGCCGGATGGGAAGCGTTATAATTTTGGAAATGCTGGAAAAAATTGGGGGTGAATTACAGGTAAGTTCAGAATCAGGGAAAGGAGCGGTATTCACGATCTGCTTAAAAGCAAAGGACATATTTGGCTAGGTCCGATCGAAAAAATTATCGAAAAAAAATCCATTTTTTACGGTACTCTGGTGCCTCATTCCCGTTGTTAATACTGTACAGGAAATTTCCTGTACTCCATAATTTTTATTTCCCATTCTTACAAATGGGCAAGTGTATATCTCATTCCAATTTGCCGTCAAAGACCGAATGCGTTTTAGATACCGATCACCCATCGCTTCTTAACCTTGGAAGCATTCCTTTCTTCCCAACATCATAATATTGCGTCAATAATTCTACCGGCTGGCCATTATACGGTTACTCATTACCGTTACTAAAATAAAAAACAGGAAAATTGTAAAAAAAGTTCCGGTTTGCCGGTTAAGTTTTGATGTCTCAGTTGTTCTATACTATGAGTCCTTTTTCAATCCCCAATAACCCGTCATGACCACCTATCCTTGTCCCACTTTAAATTTAGCCCTTTGGGGTAATTAATTTTTACCTAAATGGATAATTCATCGCATGATTATTTCCGGAAAGAGATTATTGAGATTTACGATGAGAGATTGGTGCACATGATATCAATAGCCAAAAGGTATACAGGAAGCCTGGATGAAGCAAAAGATATTGTAGGAGATATCTTTGCCAAAGCGCTCAAAAGAAAGAAACCCTTTGAATCAAAATCTAAGGCCATAAGTTATTTCAACGTATCGCTCAGGAACAGCCTGATAAATCATGGTAAAAAAAATAAAACAAAGAAAGAATATCGAAATTATTTGATTGCTCAGCTTGAAACAGAGGCCGCCTTTATTCAGGAGGGGGTGAGCATGGATCAGATCATCGATCATACAATGTCAAAACTAACTGAAGATGAACAGACATTGCTCCTGTCATGCCATAAGAAAAAAAATACATCAGAGATCGCAGCAAAATTAGGAGTGACTAAGAATACCGCCTATAATAAAAGGCACAAGGTTAAACAAAAAGCTCTGGAAATCTTCCGTCAATTGTATAAGAATTTACATGTATTTGCATTTGCGGCCATCATGCAACTAACAGCCGAACTCTCATCTTAATAGAGTTATAATTAAAACCGGGTATATGGAAAACGAATTTGAAATACTCATGGACATTCGGTCTAAACTGGAAGCAGGTGAGTCTTTGACACAATCAGAGCAAACCTTATGGGAGGAATGGACCTGCAAACCTTATGTCAGGGATGATAAATTTGTTGATGAAGACAGTTTTGAGGAACTACTTGAAATATACGCTCAGAAAAAACCTTTTGATGAATATTGGGAAGAACTGGAAAAACGGATGATCAAGCAGCAGCGTTCGCGCTTTAAGATCCCGAAACTTAGAAGGCTACGAGGAATAGGAAAGATACATGCTAATATCATGGAATTCAGAAAGATCGCTGTGGCTATCATTATCATTACCGGCATTATAGTGACCACCTGGCCTGTTTTCCAATCCAATGACAAGGAAAAAGAAAGGCCTTCTGTGGATATGGGATATCATGTCATCAAAGTACCTCCCAGGAGTAATCAGGAGCTAACACTGCCAGACGGCTCTTATGTTTCTTTGAATGCCGGATCAACCCTTCGATATCCCGATACATTTTCATGCGACAACCGTGTTGTGGAATTAGATGGGGAAGCTTATTTTGATATCAAACACCTGGATGACAATATCCCATTTTATGTTATCACAAAAGAGCAGGAAATAAAGGTTACCGGTACCAAATTCAATATTGATGATTATGATAATAACAATTTCAAAAAAACGACCTTACTGGAAGGTTCTGTCC
>JAGIAP010000414.1 GCA_017744805.1 Chitinophagaceae bacterium
AGCCTGAGCCACTCAACTTGTTTTTGATGCGGAAAGCCGGCATTCTTATTAAAATCATACTCACTAAGTATTCGTCCAATTCCTAATACAGTTGCACCATCCTGAGCCAATACAATATCACCAACTTTTATCTTGTCATAAAAATTATATATTTCACCGGCTTTCTTACTCTTTGTTCTATTATCTCCTACATAATATCCCTCCTCATCAAGTAGATGAATAATATCTTTTTTGTTTTTTATATCAGCCTCGGATAAGTCTCCAATATCAGACCAACCAATACAAATCTTATTCTCGGATTTCATTTCTTCCCAGTAACTTTCTGATTTATCCTTTGTCCCAATTCTCCAATAATTTACTGTTTCAATCCAGGTATCTTCCAAGATCTCATTTTTATGATTTTGAAAAACAGCGATGAGGTCGTCCAAGGAAAATTCTTCATCCTGGCCAATTATTTTTTGGTCCACCATTTTGTCATTGGGCCTGTCATAAAAGGAAAAACTTATTGTACCATTTTCTATATTGAGAAAAAGTTGTTTGGCCGTGGTTTGATTGGAGTGAGTATGGTTAATAAATGCAATCCAACAACGAGTACTACCAGTTTCCCTTTCTCCTGTGAAGTCGAATTTTCTCGCAACAATCTTTCCATTTGTTTTCAGTTCCTCAATTATGGATGAGCTTATAAATTCAATAGCATTGATCATTTGAGTTCTGAAATCAGCAATCAATAACATATAGAGAATGTTATACCAGTTTTTGTACATTGTTTTAAATGCCCCTGGTTTCTCGTCGACTGCTCTGCTGATAATTGAATCCAGTTCCTGAAGTTGAATATTTCTGTGCGCCAGGATATTTGCCACATCTTTGCGAATTCCTTTTACTGGCCCTTCGGAATGTTGATATAGATTAAAGAGGGTAGTTCTGCTTTCAGTAGAAAGAGAGTTAAGTTGCTTTACCAACTCCACCTTATTTTCATACGTTTTTTCGATTTGTAAAGAAAAGTCACGAAGTTTTTTGATCTCTCCATTAAACTTATCGTGGTCTATTGCCATATTGGGTGCTTGGTTGAGTGCACCTTATTGGTATCGTTGCTAATGCCGCATAGGTGCAGGTTAAATGGTTTTAGTATTTGCTTAAAGCAGGTTAGCTAAAGTATCAAAATTCTATTACAAGTATTCATTTGAATGATAATAGCAGAATCCAATGGGGTAAATTTTTTGTGCAGCATCTGCTATAAACTTTAATTTTACCATAATTTATGTTATGTTAAATAGGATATTTCAGCAAACTCTCCTCTATTCAACTTCTTTGTTTTCCGCTGAAATCCACTCTGGCATTCATTCTCCGTTGATCTACCCAAATAGATTCTCCAACAGCAACCTGCCCAAATCCTTGAAATTCCTGAACCGCATGCACCCCTTCCAACCCTGAATTCAAGCCTTACTCCATGCTAATTCCAACCTTTGCAAAAACAAAAAACCGCCACCAACCAAACGGCTGATGACGGCTAAAGAAACCCCGTACTTAACTGCCTGACGAACCCGCGCCAGACAATTCAATTTATCCGGAGAATCCATTTGAATGAACCGGAAATCTTAAATGGAACATTAGTATGCTACTACTTCAGTGGCCTTAACCGGCTGCTTATTACGAGACTTTTATGATTAGTAATCAATTTGAAAGAGCGGACATTTAATAAAGAACTTTAATTGTTCTCGTTGTATCTTCTCACCAGTACCGGCAATTCATTAACCGCTATTTTCCTGTCCCTGATCATTTCCAGGACAGCTTTGCAATTACTCATCAATTCCCTGATCATCGCATCTGCTTTGGTTGCTGGTACCCAGATCACCGAATCTGGCCTCCCCGCAAACTGTAAGAAATAGTCCTGATATTCCGCTCCGTCGCCCGCAATCGCCACCGGTTCGTTGCCGTTGAACTGGATCCCATCTGATTGAGCGCTTGCCTTCTGCAGCAAGCTCAGCTTCCTGCCTTTTTCCACTTCACTATACCATTCCCCGACAATCGACAAATGCCTGACCTGGTTGATAACGGCTTCGCGCAATTGCGAAGCCGTATAGGTGGTTTTTCTTCCGTCTTGCTGTAGTATCTGTATGCTCGACCAATGACGGATATTATTCCTTATCAATCCTTCAACTCTTGAGCTGTCTGACAATATGATATACCCTGGTTGAAAACCTCGCGGGGACTTCAGCGTTAGTGATTCTGCCAGGGATTGTGAGTAGATCACCACCACCGGGATCAGGAAAAACAATATGGTCAGTATCGGTTTCATATATGTTAAATGTTTATATGATTGAATTTGTATAAGCTCTTAAGCTATCTAAAGTGTTATTTGGGTTATTGAAAACCAGTTCGCTATAATGATTGATTAAAACTGAATTCTATACAATATATCCGGAAAGAACCCGATCTGGTTTACAATGCCCACCTTCCCCAGGGCCCGGTTATATCTTTGAATGAACACATTGTCGCGCGCCGTGACGTTCTGCAGATCCAGGTAAATAGTTTGTGAGATCTTTCGCCCGGAATTATTCAGCCGGAAACCAAACCGGAGATCAGCCCTGAAATAATTGTCGAATCGTAATGAGTTGTAGTGTTGCTCATCCAGCTTCTCTACACCGGCAGCGATGCTGGCCGGCAGATCCACCGGCGTGTAATACCTGCCTCCGGCGGTGGCCAGCTTGAAGTCGAGCGTAAATGCATTCTTCCCGCTCCTGCCCATTTTCCATTCTTTTCCTGCAAGGATATTGGCGACCAACTTATTGTTGAACGTTGAGTTTCTTTCTATTCCATCGCTTCCCTTGTATTTTGCGCTAAAGATCGATGCGGTACCGAGCAGGTAAAACCCCTGGCTGAAGAATTTCTCCAGTGTCAGTTCAACGCCCGTATTGCTTCCGGTGCCTTTGCTCACCAGGCCGGCTTTATCGGGGAATGTGAAATCGGCGCCGGCATTTAGAATGGAGAATCCGCTGGGAACAGATTCTACAGGAGCATCGTAAATGGATTGATAATAGGCTTCGGCCTTGAGGCGCCAGTCTTTGGCAAAATTCCAATCGTACCCCAGCACATAATGCCGGGCTTTGGTGAAGTCGAGGTCCCGGTTAGACTGATCATAGGTGCCATCATTCTTCAGTTGTTGGAACAGGTACACAGGCAGCGGTTGCTGCTGGCTATGCAGCCCGTAACTGAAAGTGATCGTTTTGGTGGGATCGATGGCATAGCTGAGTGAAGCCCTGGGCTCGATATTGGATGTTTCATTCAATCCATAGTAAATGCCATGGATACCCGCATTGAGTGAAAGTTTCTCGCTGAACCGGTACCTGCCCTGGATATAAGGCTGCAATAATAAGGCGTTGCCATCATAGTCGCGGAGACGGCGCCAATCAGGATATTCCTCCCGGCTATCCCGTGTAGTCTTGAGCGATTGCATCTCCACCAGTATCCCACCCCTGATGGTGAACCGGCTATTGATCTTTGAGTTGAGAAATGAGGAGATCCTGAAGTCGCCGGTAGTAGTGGTTTGCTCAGACATATGTTTCCTATCTGTCATATCCTCATTGTATTTATACATCTCACCTTCATTATTGGTGTAAGCATAGGATATGATGGAACGGAGATAGGAACCGGATCCGATATCGATGGTATGTTTGAGGCCGATCACTCCCAGGCGGCTTTTGAAATAGGTGTCCTCATCCATATTCGCGAACATATCGGTAGAGTCCAGGTCCTTCCCGATCATATCGATACTGCTGATGCCACCCATGCCAAAGAGATTGAATTTGCCGAGTTTCGAGGGTGCGAAATTGAGATTGAAGATGAGATCCTGGTACTTCGGAACGGCATCGGTACCGATATTGAACCCTAATGATTGTCCGATCTGTGCGAAAGAATACCGGTACCCAACCAGGAAGGAGCTTCCATTTTTTTTCTTACTCATCGGCCCTTCGATCATGGCTTCCAGCCCGGAGAACATATTCACCTGGATGGTCTTTTCCACCTTGTCTTTGTTCCCATTCCGCAACGACAGATCGAAAACGGCTCCTGAGGCATTGCCATACTCGGCAGAGAAAGCGCCCGTATAGAAATCCGAGGTTTTCAGGGCGTTCGTATTGAGGGCGCTTACCGGTCCTCCGGTGGTGCCGAGTGTAGCAAAGTGGTTCGGATTAGGGATAGGGATCCCTTCCATTCTCCAGAGTACGGCGGTGGGGGCATTCCCTCTTACTACAATATCGTTGCGGGAATCGTTGGTGGTGGCTACGCCGGCAAAATTGCTGACCAGCCTGGAGGGATCATTGCGGCCACCGGCATAGCGCGTCACTTCATCCATGGAAAATGACCGGGCACTGCTGCCGGCGAATTCGTTAGAGGCCATGCCTTTGCGGGTGCGCCTGCTGGTGACCGTTACTTCGGCCAGTGAACTGATCTGTTGCTCAAGGGGGATATCCAGCACTACCTGTTTGCCAGCCGTGATCAGGATCTCCGGAATGGTGATGGTCTTGTATCCAATGCTGGTGAAACTGATCTGTTGTCTGCCCAGGGGCACATTGTGAAGAACGAATCTTCCGCTGGAGTCTGTGCGGGCACCCATATTGCTGCCCGCCAACTGAACGGAAACATTGGGGATCGGTCTTTCAGATGCTTTATCGAAAACGGTGCCGGTCACCGTTTGTGTGTTGGTTTGGGCCTCTGCTATCATCAGCGTGGCCAGGTTCAGGAACAGGACCCAAAACAGTAAGGGGGATCTTTTCATAGCAAAGATGTTTGATGGTTTGTGACCCAAAATTGTATTGCTATGAAC
>JAGIAP010000415.1 GCA_017744805.1 Chitinophagaceae bacterium
CTTACATACAGTATCCTTTTCGCATTGGTCACTTCCACAGCCTGAGAGTAGCCGTAGCCGGTAGGATCGATGGTCCGGGTCTGAAAGGGGTGGCTGGTTTTGCATGAAAGGATGGAGGAGGCAATCATCACTCCGATAAGGCTTTTTATCATACAGAAAGGTTTTATCATTTGTGATTATGATAGTACCGCGATGATTTATCACGGCTGCCGCAAAGGGTCATATCGCACCATTTCCTTTTTCCTCCCTTGCTTGTATCCAGGAATAGCCAGCCGCAGGAGGGGCAACTTCTGACCCTTTGCCATTGGGAGGCGTCCAGCAGGAGGGAGGCGGCGGACTGTAATGCATGCCACACGGGGATCATGGCCGGATGCTGGTGGTCGAAGGCCGTACTGATCTCTCCGGATGCATCCTGCCGGTACACCAGGTGGCGATTGCTCTGGCGGATATATTCACTCAAATGGTCGAAAGGGCCTGCTGCTTTCTTCTTCTTTGCGATCTCATTCATCACCCCGAACATACATTGTCTTACCTGTTTGAAATTTTTCAAGGCAGTGGCTTTTTGAGAGGGATCCAGTTTCCGGACAGCCGATTCATACATACGGAGATCTTTCGGCAACAGGATGCCCATTCTTTTTGTCCATTTGATCAGGGCATCCTGATCCGGGATATAGTCCAGACCAGGTTCGGGTATCCATTCGCTTACCGTATTGATGAAGTCCAGACAAAGGATGCCACCGCAAACGGACATATTATACACATCTATAGTTTCCATATTACCGGTAAAATTCGTTTATATGGTGAAGATAATATATTACTGGTAAAATGAAAAATAACGGTGATAATTATTCCGTCTTTCCAGACGCAGGCATGCTTGGGATTTTTTCGGTATATTGAGAATATCTCAAACCGCCTGATATGATACAACGCCTGTTTGCAGAACGTGCTGCCGCTATTGTAGCAGAGAGCCCGGGCGCCATCGGCCTCGCAGCCGCAGGCTCCTGGCTCACCAATGAACTGGATGAGTACTCGGACCTTGACCTGGTGCTGGTAACCAAACATAAACTGGGAGGAGATAAGCAACGGATGATAGAATGGGCAAACCGGTTCGGAAAATTATTATCTGCCTTCACCGGGGAACATGTTGGAGAGCCCCGCCTCCTGATATGTTTATATGATGATCCCCTCTTACATGTAGATATCAAATTCCTTACCCTCGAAGAGTTTGCTTTTCGAGTGGAAGAACCGGTGATCTTATCGGATGTATACGGTCAATTGGCACAAAGCCTCCGGGTAACCAGCGCAGAATGGCCCATGCCCGGCTACCAGTGGATCGAGGACAGGTTCTGGATCTGGATACATTATGGCCTCACAAAGCTCGGGAGGGGAGAATATTTTGAAGCCATCGATTTCTTGACGGCTATCCGCAGCATGGTGCTGGGACCCCTATTATCGATCAGCCAGGGACAGTTGCCCCGGGGTGTCAGGAAACTGGAAAAATACCTGCCGGGATCAACCCTTCAGCAATTAAAAATTACATTGGCTGCTCACGACAGGGCATCTATCCTGAAAGCCATCCATACCTGTGTGGAAATGTACCGGGACCTGCGTAGTCATTTATTCGATAAGGAAATTCAATGGCAGACTGAGACTGAAAAAAGAGTGCTCGAATATTACGATGAGATCGCTGAACTGCCGCAAAGGATGAATAACTGATGCCCGTTTACCCCACTCATTGGCATAAAATCCCGTACATTACGGTATCCGACGGGAGAGAATTTATGATCCAGTTGCAACGAATGACAATCTCCCGGGGTCATGCAATCTATGCATATGAGAATACCGGTCCTCGTATTGACATTGTTTACAGTAATCAAACTGCAGGCACAACCCTGTACTACCCGCGGGCAAACCCCCTCTACTGCATTCCCCGTGTGCGGCAGTACCATTTTCAAACAAACCACTGTTCCCCTCTGCGAAACAGGCAGCATCCCGGTTCCCGGTTGTGAGGGCGACAGGCTCAATTATACGGATATCAATCCTTTCTGGTACAGGATCCACTGTTTTGTGAGTGGTACACTGGGCTTTGAGATCAGGCCTTCGGATATGACCGATGACTACGACTGGCAATTATTCGATATTACCGGCCGTGATCCGAACGATGTATTCACAGACAAAAGCCTGGTAGTGACCGCCAACTGGTCCGGTGAAAAAGGCCTGACCGGCGCCAATACCTCAGGCTCTGCTTCATTGGTCTGTGGTACCACCACCGGCGGGGCATTCCGGCCATTATTCACGGCCATGCCTAACCTGGTAGCAGGAAGGGATTATCTCTTGCTGGTAAGCCATTTCACTCCTTCACAGAGCGGCTACGAGCTCGAGTTCAAGGGTGGCACGGCCGTGATCACGGACCCCAATCCTCCCAAACCTGTTAAAGCCTGGGCTGGTTGTGGGGCCACCTCCATCACCGTTCAACTGGACAAGAAATTACTTTGCAGCAGCATCGCAGCCAATGGTTCCGATTTTACACTCACGCCCATGCCGGCAGGGATCAATATCCTTGCTGCTTCCAGCTCCCGTTGCAATAACGGTTTCGATATGGACACGGTGATGATCACCCTAAATGCGCCACTCCCTCCGGGGAATTATGCATTGAATATCGTGAGAGGCACGGATAACAATACGCTTTGGGACGAATGCCAGAAAGAAGTGCCACCTGGTTCCAATGTTCCGTTCACCATCCAGCCATTCCCGTACACACCGATGGACAGTATCAAGCCTGTCACCTGCGCGCCACAAACGCTGGAACTGGTATTCCAGAAACCGATGCTTTGTAATTCGATCGCGGCCAATGGCAGTGATTTCCGGATAACCGGCCCCGTACCGGTGAATGTGCTTCGGGCTTCAGGCAATTGTGTGAATGGAAAAACCACGGTCGTCAAAGTAGAACTGGCCAGTCCCATTCAAACCGGCGGCATATATGAACTGGTGTTGGCCCGGGGAACCGATGGCAACACATTGCTGGATGAATGTGCGTTTGAAACCCCGGTGGGTAGCCGCGTATCCTTCACTCTCAAAGACACGGTGAATGCCGATTTCAATTATGCGATCCGTTGGGGATGTAAGGCTGATTCGGTAGATTTCACCTGGCCTTCCCGGAATGGTGTGAATACCTGGAGATGGACATTCGATAATATCGGTTTCAGTAGCCAACAGAACCCAAGTTTCATTTTCAGGGAATTTGGCGAAAAGAAGGTCAGCCTGATCGTGTCCAATGGCTTTTGCGCCGCCATGAAGGATACCATCATCAACCTGGACAATGAGCTGGATGCCCGTTTCAATATGCCCGATGTGCTCTGCCCCGAAGACCAGGCTGCCTTCAAAGACCAGAGCATCGGCAAGATCCTTGCCTGGGACTGGGATTTCGATAATGGCTTCCGTAGCAATGCCCCCGATCCTCTGCCTCAGCGATATCCGAAAGTGACCATCGGAAGGTCCAAATACTATATCGTTCAACTCATAGTGAAGAACAACCTGGGATGCGCGGATACTCTCGCAAAAAAACTACAGGTGGTGAATTCCTGTTACATAGCGGTTCCCAATGCCTTTACACCGAATAACGACTTCAATAACGATTACCTCTATCCGCTCAATGCCTGGAAAGCCGCCAATCTTGAATTTGCTGTATATAACCGGTATGGACAACTGATCTTCCATACAACCGACTGGACCCAAAAATGGGATGGTACTTTCAAGGGCATTCAACAGCCTTCAGGTACTTATGTGTGGATATTGAAGTACACCGATCGGGATTCCGGGCAGAAAGTGGTGAAGAAGGGAACAAGCATATTGATACGATAGCTTTCCACGTAAAAAAGCCCCCGGCAGAGGCCGGAGGCTGATTGAAAATGAACATTTACTGATCTTATAGAACGCTTAACCCACCGTCTATCACCTGCGTGGTGCCGGTGATGAACTGGCTATCGTCACTGGCCAGGAAGAGCACCAGTTCGGCGATCTCTTTCGGCTGTGCGTAACGGCCCAGCGGGATTGTTTTTTCGAGGTTCTTTTTGGCTTCCTCACCATGGCCTGGTGCAAAGCCTTCTTCGAGAGAGCGCATCATCCTGTTATCTACAGGGGATGGGTGAACGGAGTTCACACGGATCTTGCGGGGAGCGGCTTCCACGGCAGTGGCCCTCATGATGCCGACCACCGCATGTTTGCTGGTGATATAGGCGCTCACGTCCGGGCTGCCGTTGATACCGGCCACAGAGGAGGTATTGATGATACTGCCCCCATCCTTCATCCGGGGTAGCACGTATTTGATGCCCAGCCAGGCGCCCTTCACATTCACGGCGATCACTTTATCGAACACGTCTTCCGGATAGTCCTGAATGGGTTTTACCACGCCTTCGATGCCGGCATTGTTGAAGAATACATCGATCTTACCGAATTTCTTCTCCGCTTCTTTGGCGTATCTTTCAACATCGGCTGATTTAGTGACGTCGGCTGCGGCATAAGCGATATTATTGCCGCCTCCAAGCTCCTGCACGGTTTTCTTCAATGTCTCTTCGCTGATGTCTACGAGAAATACTTTTGCGCCTTCATTCAAAAATAACTGAGCTGTAGTTTTTCCGATGCTTCCGGCCCCGCCGGTAATGATAGCAACCTTGTTTTCCAGTCTTTTCATGGTCCTGAAATTTAAATGTTAGCAATACATTTCCTATCGTACGTTTCGTTGAATGGCTCCGGAGCTGGGGGATAAGGTGGTATTGAAAGAGATTTTCCGATTAGCTGTTTGTGGGAGGACCACAAAGG
>JAGIAP010000416.1 GCA_017744805.1 Chitinophagaceae bacterium
GTATTTCTCTTCCTGGTAAGGGGAAGGAAGATCCACTATCTTATTGAGCTCATGATCTTTCTGGGCCTGGAACATCCTGTTGAGGCAGCGACCTGTATTGGCGATCAGGTAAGGATCGTTGGGGCGTGACTGTAACAATTGCAAGGTGTAATAAAAACTCCTCGACACATCTTTATTATTGTAACAATGCTCGATGATCTCGTAATCGAACAGCTCTTGTAATTGGGCGAACGAGCCAGCGTTCAATGGATTGGCCAGCTTGTTGCCGGTGCTGTATTTTTTCACACTCTCTGTTAGTGCTTTTACGCGTATTTCGCAATCGGGGTGGGTTTTGAGTGAGTCCCTGTCTTTCTTCTTTTCCTCTTTCGAGGTAGCGGCCATGGCTGTAAAAAAGGATTGCTCTTCTTTGATCCATTTTTGCTGGAAAGGATATTGAGGGAAGTTGAAGAGCTTTTCCAGTGCAGGGGTTACATTGTACTTATCGGTGTCGATACTGTCAAGCAAGGCGAGGCAATTGAGTGCTTCTCCAGTCCTGAATGGAGTGTTCCTGAACAGTTCCAGCGCCATGCTGTCTGCGGACGCTTCATTATCGCGCGAGTGGCGGCGATGATTGAAGGTGACACCCCTGGCCAGGGTTTCCAGTTGTTTGCCTCGCTGGTATTGGGAATTCACGATACGCCTCAGTTCCTCCTGGTATTCTTTGGAGTTGATGGTGGTTACGTAGCGCTCGATGGTTTTCTGGCTATGCTGCAGATGATAGTGCGCAATTTCATGGCAAAGCACAAATGCGACCTGGCTTTCGTTTTGCAGTTTGGAAAAGAGCCCGATATTGAAAATGATAGTGCCTTCTCCCAGGCTGGCGGCATTGGGCCAGTAATCCCTGGTGAATCGTATCCGGTAATCTTTGGAAGGGATATTGGGGTTATTGTCGAAAATGGTCTTCACCATTTGCTGCAGATAATTATTAGCAAATGAATCGGTGAGGATGCGATTTTGGGCTGTCAGTTCTTTAAGGTCTGTATACCGGGATTCATAGATCTTCTTGAAATCTGCTTTGTAGAAATTGCGCATGGTGTCAAGCCTTTGCTTGTGTTGCGCAGCAAGGGTGGCGTCCCAGGTCTTGATCTGGGAGAGGTCGTCATTGAGTGGTTTATAAGCGATGGATTGGGAAAAGCATGGGAGGCTGGAACATACGATTACCAATAGGAAAAACAGTCTCATTCGGTTAGATAGAGGTTTAGGGTTGCGGTAAAATTAATAAAATCCTTTTGCAATGATGTATCTTTCCTATATGAAAAAAATACTAATTGTACTGACCATACTGGTTATTGGGACTCAGGCCTCAGCGCAGGATGGGCAGGCCAGATCCTTTCTTGTGAGAACCATCGGACCACTGCCTTACCTCGAATATGGAACCGGGGATGACCGCCTCGGCGGAGCTAAAATGACTTACCTGGACACCAATGTGGTATTGAAAGTGATTGACTCCACAGGCACCGATTATAAAGTACAGTTATCGAAATATCATATTGCATACGTATCCAAAGCCAATGTGGTAGCGGATTCTACCCTAAGGCTCGCGAATGAGAACCTGAGTGGTAGCTGGATGGTCAGCGGAGAAGGCAGGAATGACCTGGTATCCCTTTCCTTGCCCGGCCGGTTACCTTATAAAAGTGTACAGCAGACGGATCCTGCCAGGATCGTGATAGATCTCTATGGCGTTACTTCCAATACCAACTGGATCACGCAAAGAGGCACCAACACGTATATCTCCAAAGTATGGTACGAGCAACCGGAAGACGATGTACTGCGTGTATTCATAGAGTTGAGCAAGCCCAATCACTGGGGATATTCCATTGCTTACGATAGTCTGGGCAGCCGGCTACAGATAAAAGTAAAACGCCCGCCGGAAAACCTTCGACTGCGCGATATGGTTATAGCCATCGATGCAGGCCATGGCGGCACCAATCTGGGCGCCTCCGGAAAGAATACGAAAGTGTTGGAAAAGAACCTGACGCTTCAATATGCAAAGGCGCTGGAAGCATTGTTGCAGAAGAAAGGAGCTACGGTAGTAATGACGAGAACCACAGATGCAGATATAAGTCAGCCGGATCGTACTTTATTATTGCGTAAAGCAGAACCTGATCTGTTGATCAGTATCCATTTCAATTCTGCAGGCAATCCTACAGTGAGTGGCACCAGTACCTATTACCGTTATATCGGGTTCCAACCATTGACGCAGGCAATTCTTAAACGTATGCTGGAGCTGGGTTTCAGCAATTATGGAAATATAGGGGCTTTCAATTTTGCCTTGAGTGGGCCAACGGAATATCCGAACTGTTTGGTGGAAGTAGGGTTCCTAAGTAATGAAGAGGAAGAAAAGAAATTGACGAAGAAAGGATTTGATGAGGATGTGGCAGCGAAGATCTGCAGAGGGATAGTGGATTGGCTGAAGGCGATGGATTAGACTTGCGGTTATTCAGATAAAAATTGGCCATAGATTAGTCTAAATCAGGAATCACTAAGTATTTCCTATCTTTAGTTTTCTTAAGAATTTTCTCAGAAAATGGAAAATATGGCAGCGGAAACCGGGACTTTGAAAATCAAGAATTTTAAGTCAATTCGTGATATTGAGATCACAACCTCCCGGGTAAACATTTTTTTTGGAAAACCTAATAGCGGAAAGTCTAACCTTCTGGAGGCTTTGACACTGTTTAATGTTATACAAAGTAAGGCGCAGCAACAATTGCAAGCGCCAATTATCAGGTATAACACGCTGGATAATTTGTTTTATGACCGTGATGTATCAAATGACATTTCTGTAAGATATAATGACGATAGCGCTTTATTAACATATTACCCTTCTGCTAATACATATATCCAGCTTGTTAATCCTACTACGGAATTCTTGAAGAAAAAGAAAGCTTTGTTTGAGCAAGGTGATTCCATTATAAATATTAATAAGAAAGAGCCAATTCTTTCAAGCGGATTAAGTTCTTCTGGCTATAACTCATTTCTTGCATTATTAAATCAAGAAGGGCAAGAGTCTAATGTTATTGGTAACCATCACTCTCTTGAGAATCCAATAAGAAAATATGAGTTTAAGGAAGGCTTGAGCTATTCCGATACTTTTAGAGCTTATTTGAAACCTACTGGGGAAAATCTCTTTACAATTGTTCAAGGTAATCCCAAGATCAAAGAATTTATTGCAGCCTTTTTTGAAGAGTTTAATCTTGAATTCTTGATAGATTTCTCTTCCAAAAAGTTTGAAATTCAAAAAAAGGAAAAAGGGATTGTATATAAGATCCCTTTTGAATTAACTCCTGACACGCTCAGGAGAATGCTGTTTTACATTTCAGCGATCTATTCCAATTCAAACGCCACCATTCTGCTGGAAGAACCGGAATCTCACTCTTTCCCACCATACATAAAAGAGCTTTCTGATTTGATAAAGGAAGACTCTGGTAATAAATACTTCATTACCACACACAGTCCTTACTTCATCAATAGCATGATAGAAGACTCCCTGAAATATGAAGACATTGCATTTTTCCACGTTTACTACGAAGATTATCAAACTAAAATCAGGCGACTTGGGCAAAATGATTTAGATATTCTCTGGAATAGTAGTGCTGATATTTTTTTTAACATAGATGCATTGAATAGATGATTCGCTACCCTTATCTTATTCCCGAATGCAATGTTGATACTGCATTTGTAGAAATGTTGGGGTACGATAGTCCGAATCATGCTCCGAACATTCAACAAGTTTGTATAGCGTTGGATAATAGCAAAGCGAATACTGTTTGTATTGGCTTCATTGACGATGATAAAAAGAAGCCAGCCTATATTTCTAACTTCACTTTAATGGAGCGGTCGGATAATTTCCACATTCTAAAACATAAAACAAAAAAACAATTTCTGGTAGTTGCGATTCCTGCAATGGATAAAGTAATTTATCGCCTTTGCCAGGATTTGAATATTGATCCTTCGAGATATGGTTTCCCAAACGACTTTCAGGCTTTTCTAAGTAAAACGAAGAAGCAGGCGATTAGGAATGATAAGAGTTTCAAGAATCTTCTCAATACTATTAAACAGAAAAAACATCCAGATATTGAAATAATAAAGTCTTTGGTCTCAAAATATTATTGACCTTATCATAAAAGAAATAGCGCTTCAAACCCAGAAGCGCTATTTCCTTTATGATAAATGATTAAGTTCTATTTGTTCTCCAGTTCACTTGCGGCTGCTTCATCAACGAACCAATGCAATTCTCCGCTCTGCGGCTGTATCAACTGAGACGGATATAGCTCAACGTTAGCAGGCCCTTCAATTACATGCTTCAATGCATTGGCTTTATTGGCTCCAAATGTAAGGAACACCACTTTTTTTGCCAGGTTCACCACAGGTGCTGTCAGCGTGATGCGGTGCATATCCTGGGCTTGCAGCCAGAAAGATGTTACCCACGCTTCCTGTTCTTTGATAGCGGGTGATCCGGGAAACAGGCTGAGCGTATGTGCATCATCTCCCATTCCATTCAGTACCAGGTCAAAGGTTTGATTGCCTGCAGGAAAGTAGGTATGTAAGATTTTTTCGTATGCAAATGCGGATGCATCCGGTGCAATATCCGTCTGCATGATATGGATCTGTTCCTTCTTCACCGGAACCTTGTTCAATAACGCCTCAAAGGTCATGCGTGCATTGTTGCGACTGTCCTCAAAAGGCACGGCTCTTTCATCGCCCCAGAAAAAATGGAGCTTTTCCCATTGGATACGTTCACGATAAGGGCTGGTG
>JAGIAP010000417.1 GCA_017744805.1 Chitinophagaceae bacterium
GTACAGGAAAAAAGAACCTCCTTCAACCTTACCCCCGGTAAACCGGCCTGTTTTTACAATAACACGGATATCCGCTTCGATTTCATGCTCCGCAGCAATATGCCGATCTATTTCGGGTACCTGTTGCGGATCATAACGGAAGAAAAAAAGAATATCGATATCGTTTACAACGAACGCCAACGATTGCTCAACTTTATCACCGGCGAAAAATATATTAGCTGCCCCATCGATTCCATTGGCGCTTTCAATCACTGGAACCAGGCTACCCTCCATTTCAATATCAAAGAAAGAACGGTAGAATTCTTCCTCAACGGTCATTCCCTGGGCAAAAGCAATACCGAAACGGCCGAACAGCTTTGCACCCGTATCATTTTCGGGGCCAACGACCTCCCGGGTTTCCAAACAGCCGATGTAGCTCCCTTCCTCATCAGGGAAGTAAGTATCACAGAAAATGGGAAACAGCGCTTTCATTTCCCCCTCGATGAAAGCGGCGGCACGGAAGCACTGGAAAAAGTTGCCGATAAAAAATATGCAGTGATCAATCCGGGATGGATCGCCCCCATGCACCAGAACTGGCAGAAAGTGTATGCCGCCCGAAGCGGTTCTGTGGCCGCCCTTGCCTTCAATTCCGACAAGGACCTGCTCTACATCATTGCCGGCGATTCCCTGTATGAATATTCCCTGAAAGACAATACCACCCGTATCATCCGGCTAACAGAAAAAAGGAAAATGGCCTATGGCAACCAGGCCATTTACAACAATATCGATAAGAAACTATATAATTTCTATATAGACGACAAATCGGTAAGCGTGTACGATACCACGCTGGCCAGGTGGGACAAAGGTTTTCGCACCGATCCGCTCACCGTTTTCTGGCAGGCCAATAAGTTCATTTCCACTGCTGACACTTCCCTCTACACCATCGCAGGCTATGGCCAACTGAATTACAAGAATCGCATTCAGCGATATAACTTCAATACACAACGATGGGATTCCATACAACCAAAGGGTGATTTCTTCATGCCCCGCTACCTGGCCGCCCTCGGTGTGAACACCGCTGGTGATATGGCGTATATCCTTGGAGGTTATGGCTCCAATACCGGCGACCAGATGCTGAACCCCCGCCATACCTATGATCTCCTCGCCTATGACGTACGCAAACAGCAATTCAAAAAGCTCACGGAGTTCAGCGAACCGGAACACCCTTTCGTATTTTCAAACAGCCTCATATTGGAGCCCGGAACGGATAATTATTACACGCTCATCTATCCGAACGACCGGTTCAATTCCCATCTTCAACTGATCAAAGGCTCTTTGCACAGCAACCAGTATGAACCGATGGCGGATACCATCCCCTATCAGTTCCTCGACGTAGAATCCTTTGTAGACCTGTTTTACAGCCCCATTTCCAAAAAGCTGCTGGCAGTAACCCTGCATACCAATAAGGATACCGTAACCGATGTGAACGTATACGCACTTAACTTCCCACCCAACAAGATGATTGCGGGCACCGCTGCTGCAAACACCCAAAGCATCGATAAATGGTTGTATATCCTGATCGGATTTGTTGCCACTTCCCTGGTGATCCTCTTCCTGCGCAGGAAGAAGAAGCAAATTATACCTGCCGCCGGGACTATCCACCGGCCGGAACAAATCACCCCGCTCGCAGAAGGCACAGTCAACCTGATGCCGGCGCCGATAGTTCCGGTCAGCACGGCAGACACAACAGCCATTTACCTGTTCGGGCAGTTTGAGATAGTAAGCAGGGATAAGCAAAATCTTACGGCCCTGTTCTCGCCATTGCTGAAGGAGCTGTTCCTGCTGATCCTGCTGCATACCTGTAAAGACGGTAAGGGTATCAGCCCGGAAAAACTGCTTGAAATGCTCTGGCCCGACAAATCGTCTAAGGATGCACGTAACAACTACCAGGTGAATATCGCAAAACTGAAAACGGTTTGTGAGAAGATCGGCGGCATCAATATCAAACGCGATACCGGTCATCTGAGGCTTCTGACGGAAGAAGAGAATATCTTTATCGATTACAAGCGGTTCAGGGAATTAACCAGCGGAGCTTATACCATCAACAACCAATATGTAATTGCTTTGCTGGATCTGATCCAGCGCGGAGGTTTTTTACAGCAACTGCATTACAACTGGCTGGACGATTTCAAATCAGAGGTCTCCGGCATCATCAGCGATATCTTTGTCAAATACGCCACCGCGGCGGATCCAGAGGCCAATGCCGAGCTCACGCTCCGTTTTGCCAATGCCGTGTTCCTCTTCGATCAGCTCAATGAGGAAGCACTGGTGTACAAATGCAAAAGCCTGATGACCTTAGGCAGGCACGGAATGGCGAAGGATACTTTCTCCAAATTCGCAAAAGAGTACCGCGAGAATTATGGAGCGGACTTTGAAAAGACCTTCATTCAGATCACCGGAAACTCCTGATGAAAATGCTTTCTATTTCACTGCTGTCGGCCTGGCCGGGGTGAGGGCTATTTCTTTTTTCAGCATCCTGCCACCATCACCGGCCAGACGCATGTAGTAATCGGAGGAGCAGGCAGTACCATCTTCATCCAGCGCCAGGAAATTGGAACCGGCAGGAACAAAGTCCTGGGTCTCGGCAGTTTTGACGATCTGGTTCCCTTCATTGAACTCGTCGAACATGGAAATATAAAGTCCCTGACTTCCTACGCGAATCATATTGTAGAACTGACGCCACATGAATTCTCCGTGTACCCGTTGACGTTCCTGCAGGTCGCCAGGCAATACGCAGGGCTGATAATCGATAAAATACTGCTTGCAGAAAGTAACATCCGGATAATTGGTCTGCACCAGGAAATTATCGGACTCATTGATCTTTCCTACCTTGCCCACCATCCAGGGAGAGAGCATATTGAATGCTTTGTACACTTCGATGAAGCCCGGGCGTGAGCCATTGTTCTGTGTGCGCCAGCTAGCAGGTACCCCGCCGATCACATAACAACCCTGCTCCTTGAACCAGTTGATCACATCTATGCAGGTAGCTGCATTCCAGAGATGGTTGTTGTCGTCAAACCCAAATCCCCAGATGGCCACCACAGGTTTTCCGTTCTGTTTGGCATAAGCTGGAGAATTGATATTGGCTTTCATTTTGTTGGTCCAGTCGGCCTTCACTTCGGTTTGCATATTGTTCCAGGCAGTTACATCGTACATGATGTAAAATTTGCGGCCATATTTTTCTGCTGCCGCCCTCACTTTTGGCGTAACGGCATCGCGGATGCCGCCCTCGATGCCATTGGGGTTGAAACGCTGAAGGGCGGCGCAATCCAGGTTGTATTGTTTCATCCAGCTAAAATGGATGTCTACCGTTTGATCATCATAGTTAGAATAGATCTTCGCGGGGCTGCCATTGTTGAGGTTGGCCCATCCGGTGGCGTATGTTTTTGTGTAATCGCGCACATCAGGCCAACTTTTGATACCGTTGTTGGTGGAGGATGGGATCTTGCCCCAGTCCTGCGTCCAGTGCCAGTACATATTGATGGGGCTTCCATCTCCGTTGGCGGCAAACCAGCCCTGGTAGCCAACCGTTACCTTACCTACCACATCACCCGCTGGTGAGGGCCATGTTCTCTTTTCTTCAGGTGCATCACCTCCCTTGCTTTTGGAGCAACTGAGCCAGGTGCTACCCAGCAACAGAAGAAGGATATAACTACTTTTCAATGTCATGTGTCAGTTTGTTTTGGTTTTTACTTTTTGCCGGCAGTCTGTACTACTTTTTTGATCAGGCCATTGTCTGTGTACAATAATTTATCTGCGCAACTGCTCCGCAGCCAGTCGTTCTTTGAAATGGAACTGTTATGATAGAAGGCATACCACTGGCCTTTGAATTCCACGATGGAACCATGATTGGTGTAACTATCGGTAGGGTCCATGTAGATCCCGCGATAGGTCCAGGGCCCGAGTGGGCTGTTGCTGGTGGCATATCGCATCTGGTTGTGTAAATTGCCTTCGTCATGGTTGTCTGAATAGGAAAGATAGTACACGCCATTTCGTTTGTGCACCCAGGCGGCTTCATGAAAATCCACAAGGCCGCTCATTGTTTGCATGCTTCCATCGATCTCCATCATATTGTCTTTCATTTTCCCGCCTTTGCATACGCCGCCGCCGCCCTGGTAGAAATAGGCTTTCCCATCATCATCCACAAATACGCAGGGATCGATGAGCGGATCGATGCCGGGTATATAGCCCTGTACGGTGAAGCCGCTGGCGGGGCTCTTGCTGGTGGCCACTCCTATTTTCCAACTGGTATTCCAGTCGGTTTCGCTGGGATGCGGAAAATAGAAATAGTAGGTACCATTCTTGTAGGCGCAATCAGGCGCCCACATGAAGCCGCCGTCGGGCCGGCCCCAGGAAACCTGGCTGGCGCGCAGGATCTCACCATGGTCTGTCCAGTTGATCATATCGCTGGTGGAAAATACATGATACTGATCCATCAGGTCGCAGCCTCTGGGTGGATCGATATCATGACTCGCATATACGTACAAGCGACCATCCGCCCAAACATGGGCGGATGGATCTGCTGTGTACAGTTGGGTAATAAACGGATTTTTGTGTTCCTTCTCCCAGGTGTCAACGGGTTTCACCTCTTCTCCTTTTTTGGAGGAGCAGGAAGACAGGAACAAAACCAAACCTGCTGCTATTGAGAAAACTGGTTTCATGGTTTAGGTTTTACACCACTGGTCTGTTCCACTTTATTGATTGTGCCATCCTCATTGTAGAAGAG
>JAGIAP010000418.1 GCA_017744805.1 Chitinophagaceae bacterium
CCATAAAAGCCCACTTTTTCTTTTGCCTGCAGATTCTTGTTATGTTTTCTCATCCATTCGGCCAGTGCCACAATCTCCCAGTTGGCCCACATCCAGGTAGGCCAGCGATCGAAAGACCTCAGTATATTTTTGATCTCCGTTCCTGCCTCCTTATACCCTTTTACATAGCGGTTGATCTGGTAGCAATCGGGCCAATCGCCCTCCACCGCAATGAAGTTGAATCCTTTTTCAGTGATGAGTTTTTTGGAGATCTCTAACCTGCGGGTGTAGAATTCATGAGTACCATGTGAGGCCTCACCGAGCATCACGATCTTTTTATCGCCGATATCATTCATCAACGGGTCAAGACTTGCCGTATCGGATAGCTCGTACATAATTTCATTTTTGCGCGGCGCCCTGCAGCAATCCTTCAGTCAGCGCCTTCCATTGTAATTTTGAAAAGATCAGCATGCCTGCACTGCCCGTCATCATATCCCTGATCTTGTCCACGATATTGCCGGCATCTTTGTTGGGTTTGATATTCCGGTCGAAGACAAAAGCGGAAACGATATGGCCATTCCTGTGTACAAAAAAACTGCTGGTAGAATCCGATGAGAAGAAATGAGCAATGTCCTCGTCTTTTTTTTCAGGGTCCCGCGCAGGCCTTACCTGGAAGCCATAGATCTCACTGTTGGGTAGGATCTGGTTGACGACTTTCTCTACCCGCACCCAATCGTACCCTTCTCCATTCACCCTTCCCGGCCCTGGTATATCGACCCTGAAATAATCCCCAGGTTCCGGAGGACGGTTCACTTCCATTCCATTTTTATCGATCAATGTGAACCTTGCGGAAAGCGCTCCTGCCATCTCATGCCATTTGTGAACCTGTTGCAATCTTTCTTTGGCAATATTGTAAAACAATATCGCCTTCCTGTGGCCCGCCAGCTCTACCCTGGATTCGGCAGTGATGGACTTACCATCTTCCTGTTGAGGCACCATTTGTTTTACCGTCGCTTTTTCCATAAAGTGCTCAGCAAAAAAATTATACCATTACGTATGAAGGATGACAGTTGCCTGCATGCAAACCAATTAAAGAAAAATGGAATAAATACCGATTGTGGTGATAGTTCCGCGTTTACCGCCAGGGCAGCTCAAAACTGCACGAAGATTTTTTTTGGGTGGAGGCATGGGCTTTTGGATTTGGTGAATTAGTTTTGCGGCGGGGATGAACCCAAAAACTTTCATCCCTGGAGAATATGAGCACCAATCTCAGTCAGATCTATGCGCACTGACGCGCCAGCGTCAACCAGGAGGCAATAGCTGTAAGATCAGCTAGCCAGGAATCTATTGTGTAAATCAATCTGAGAATAATGGAAAAGCTCATCCCGGAGATCCTTCGCGGGAAACCCTGCCCGGTGTACTGCCCCATCTGCCAGGCAAATCTCAACAGTAAGAACAAGAACAGCATCAAATGCCTGAATGGCCATCGTTTCGATATTGCCGACCCAGGGTATATCAACTTATTGGCTAAGCCCTATCAATCCCCTCATCGTGATCTTATTTCGACGGGGAAGGCCCTGACAGAAAATGGACTGTTCGATCCATTGGAAAGCGAACTGCTCCAACTACTCTATGCGGAGTACAAGGTGGCCAGCACCCTCACCATCCTGGATGCAGGAACGGGCGATGGTACAGTTTTCTCGAATATGCTTTTATGTATGCAGTGGGACCAATACCGGCATCAGGCCATTGGATTGGACAATTGCAGTTCCGCCATCAGTATGGCAGCTACAAAGAGCCAGTCTGTATTATGGCTACTGGCCGATATGGCTGAGATCCCCCTGAAAAACGGATCGGTGGATGTGATACTGAATATATTCGCCCCCTGCAAGTACAGCGAATTCTACCGCGTGCTAAGGCCCGGAGGGCTGATCCTGAAAGTGATCCCCGGCCCCCTGCACCTGGCAGAACTGCGGGAAGATATCACCGATGATGTACCCGATATCGCCACCGGCTTTTTCAGCGATTATGCTGCGGACCTGAAACAAACAAGGGTTCAATACCAGAAAACACTCACCAGGAAAGAAATGGACTGGCTGGTTTCGTCGGGACATTCATTACCGAAAAAAGAAAACGATAATACGCCGGTAGATCAGCTTCAAAAACTGACTATCGATTGCAGGATACTTTCCGGTAGAAAAAGCGACTGGGCCTATTGAGCTCCGGCAGCCCGCTAACGGAGCTGGCAAAATCTTTGCGACTCAAATGAATAAGTCAACATTACCCGCTCAGTTTTGTTAACCGGGTAGAATTCACCACAATACCTACATCATAAATACTTCGCCATGAACACAACATTCGATCCAGGCCGCAGACATTTTATCTGGAATGTAAGCAAGGCAGCTATCTCCACCTCTCTGGCCATTCCGGTTCTTTCTTCTATGGCTCATGCAGCCGGAACAACCGGCAGCATTATCGATGAGGATATCAATTGGACACAGCAACCGCTACCATACGGTTACAACGCCATCGAGCCCGTAGTGGACGCCCTCACCATGGAGATCCACTATACCAAACATGCCGCCGCCTACGCCAAAAGCCTGGGAGAAGCCGTGAAGGCAGAAAATGTGAATACATCCAACACTACTGTTCCGCAATTGCTGAAAAACATATCGAAGTATTCCGCTAAAATGAGGAACAATGCCGGCGGGCATTACAACCATGAACTGTTCTGGAAATCGTTGAGAGCACCAATGGAAGGCAACGCTCCCTCCGGTAAGCTGGCCGATCAGATCAAAAAGGATTTCAATTCCATCGAAGCTTTTCAGAACCAGTTCAATGAAGCCGCCAAAACAAGATTTGGCAGCGGCTGGGCATGGCTGGTGCATACCAACGACAATAAACTGGTGATCGGTTCCACCCCCAACCAGGACAATCCATTAATGGACCTGTCTGAGTTGAAAGGCTTTCCGGTACTGGGCCTCGACGTATGGGAACATGCCTATTACCTGAAGTATCAGAACAAGCGCCCTGATTATATTACCGCCTGGTGGAAGGCCATCAACTGGGATTTTGTACAACAGCGATATGGAAAAATGTAAATAGATCTTAAAGCAGGGTTATTCAAAGATGATCGATGGGCTTATGGTCTATCGCATTCATCTTTTCATCCATCGGGATCAATGGGTTACAGGCCACCTCGATGACGTTACCTTCTATGTCCTTGAAATAAAAGAACAATCCTCCGAAATATGGTACCGTGGGGGCTTTCACGATCTCAACACCCTCTCCTTTCAGTTTCTCATGAATATCCCTCACCTCTTGTTCAGAATTTACATTGTAACTGATGATCATGGCAGGCAGCCCTTTTGCCGGCGCTTCCAGGCCAATGAACTCCTGCAATAATTCCCGTTTGGCCAAACTGAATAAGAATCCATTCATTTTAAAGAAAACGATATCCTTGTTGGCTGCAACGGGTTTCCAACCTAACTTTTCTTCGTAGAATTTCTTAAGGGCAGGAAGATCTCTGGCCGATAATGAGAGCACGCTGATCCTTTGATCAATCATGGTATGATTTTTTTTGTTTTGGGGAGAACAAGCTGATACAATAGCAAGCATCAATACAATCACTATTTGCTTCATCCCACAAAATTATTGCAGGGATAACCTGGTCCTTTGGAAAAAAACGACAAAATCAATGCAATACCGGAGCTGCTCCCGAGAACTTCTTTATCTCATTGGAAAGATGAGCCTGATCATAATAACCGAACCCGATAGCAATATCCAGCATTGTGGTTCCCTCTCCTTTGTTCCTGATGGCCTGTAAAGCCGCACGGTTACGAATGATATTGGCGAACTGTTTAGGCGTTACACCAAGCTGTTCTGAAAATTTCCTTTCCAGTTGTTTGACACTGATAAAATGCCTGGCCGCCAGTTGAGGTATTTTCACTTGCCCGTTCAGTGCACGGATATCATCGATGATGGGCCCCAACACACTCCTGTTCTGCTCTTGCCTGGAAGAAAAGTATGCATCCAGGTAAGGCAATCCTTTATTGACAAGATCATTGAGGTCAGGGCTACAAGCAGGCTCCAGCGTTATCGTATTATCCCTGATGGTGGAAAGTGGATGGAACCGGAAAAAGTTCAGGAAGCCTCCCGGGCGGAAGCGGATACCTGTGAGTGCCGCACCGGATGGGATATCGGTAAGATTGAACCTTGTCATTGGGCCTACCAATACAGTTTTCCCGTTCTCTATTTTTACATTTCCGGAATCGGTGTAACAATCCTCTCCCAGGTTGAGGATGATATCCACACAACCATCCGGTAAAATGCGTTGCTGTTCTGCTTTTGCATCATGACTGAGCGTCCAGTATGCATCAATATGATCCGCCAACGATGAATGAGGTATGTATTCCCTGTATTGCATTTCCGGAAATTAGAGATATCAAAATTCGCTTTTTGAAAGCAAGTAGCCAATAAAAAAAGGTATCCTGTATATGCGATATTCAGGATACCCCCTTCTTTCATTCTTCTGTCAACTGTTCTGATAAATCATGGCAAACTCCCTGGAAAAATCCTGCAAACTGGTACCACCTACTGCCTGGGATCGGTGCCGGATATAATCTTCCATAAAACTACCATCCCGCAATGCGCCGCCGATCTCCACCATATACACTTTTGCCATTTGCTCCGAGAATCCATTTTGCACTAATGCGCCTAAGAGTTGTTCATCGGAAAACTCAACCCAGTTCACGCCCGTTCTACCGGCAGCTTCTCCTAATACC
>JAGIAP010000419.1 GCA_017744805.1 Chitinophagaceae bacterium
GCCTCACTCAAGTCAATCCAACAAAGAATAGCTGGCCTAGCATCGATCTGTCATTGAAAGTTTTTTCTTTCATGCTAAAACTATATTCTTAAGAATAAACCAGTCATATGTTACAATATCAGCCCACGGCATCTTTACAGGAACTTGTCACCAGTTTGCATCAGGCTGTGGCAATCGATAAGATATTCCTGTTGGGAGTGAGTGCAGAAGGGTATCCTGTCAATTCTATTTTCCGGCCCACTGATCACGGCAATGAACCAGGAGCTGGCTATTTCTTATTATTGCTGACCAGGCCCGGCGAGCACAGATCGGATGATGTGATCCAGGACATGCTGGAGCAGCGAAACCGTTTCAGGATACCTGTTCACCTGATGGTCTACCCGGTGAAAATGTTCTATCAATGGTTGCAGTCCGGTCAGTTCTTTGCACTGAAAGTTGCAGAGCAGGCGCCCATACTTTATAATTCAGGGGTTACACACTTACCAGAGGCGGGCATTGCATTCAGGAAGGTTGCTTACCTGAAACAGCAGGAGCAGTCGATGCTTGGCTTTAGCAGAAGTGCTGCTTTTCTCAGGGGCGCACGGTATTTCATCAGCAAAAAGGAATATAGCCTGGCGGCCTTTCTGCTTCACCAGGCTGCAGAGCATGCTTGCTTATCCTTCATATTGCAGTATACAGGCTTGCGTACCGGTACCCATAATATCGATAAGTTGCTGAGGTATTCCATGCTGATAGATGATATACTCATGAAAGTATTTCCGCGAAGGTTTGAGGAAGAGGTCGAATTGTTCCGGCTACTGCAGAAAGCATATATACATAGCCGATATAAGGAAGATTACAATATCACGGAAGATGAGATCTTTCTTCTTGCAGGGAAGGTAACCAAACTTTGTCGTCTTTGTAATCCTGACCAGGAGGAAAGCATTTCTGTGGTGGAGGAAGAAGCAGTGCCCTGGACAACCCTTCCTGGTGGCCGGTTAAAGGCCGGAAAGGCTGTCCGGAGCAGTGTTCCGCAAGAAAATATGGGCGGTGAATTTTTACAGTACCAGGATAAGTATAAGAATGATCACCAGTATGGCACCTACGGATAAGTAAATACCACCTCTGCCGAAGACCCTGGCCTCTTTGTTAAGGTCCCTTAATTCCTTTTTCAGTTCTTTTCTTTCTGAGCGGGAAAGATTGGACTTGTCCATGGCTTTGATCTCTTCAACCCGTTTGATGATCGTGGCCACACGTGCGTCCCTTTCAGCAGGCGTCATAGCGGCTACTTCCTTTTTGCTTTTTACTGGCTCATTGTTATTGGGCGCTGCTTCTGCGAAAGTGGTGACCACCATCAGCAAAAGCATCAATAATCCGGATCTGATTTTCATAAACTGTATGTTTTAAAGTTTGAGTCAAGCATGTATTCATGCAAGTAGTGTAAAATCTTGTTCCGGCAGGAAGCAGGGCTGTATATCAACGGTAGAGGGAAAATGAGGTAGTAGAATTTGGGGAGTTTGATCTACAGTTAAGGCTGGTACTGTTAATTTAAGTATCTTTTTCGGAAATAGACCTTGATGACCCCTACTTTTTTGCAGGTATCGATCTGCCTCATCCTGGGAATTGTTTTGATCATTGTACTTACAGCGCGGTATCGGGTGCATGCATTTTTTGCCCTGGTGCTGGCCTGCTTTGTAGTAGGAATGGGTGTTCAAATGCCTGTTGCGGATATCCTCAGGTTTTCCAAAGAAGGCTTCGGCAATATCATGCGGTCGCTGGGCTTTGTGATAGTGCTGGGAACTACACTGGGCGTATTACTGGAGTATACCGGATGCACCCGCGTAATGGCTGATTTCATACTCCGTAAAACCGGCGATAAGCGGGCCCCGCTTGCGATGAGCCTTACCGGATTTGTAGTAGGCCTTCCTATCTTTTGCGACTCTGGGTATATTGTTTTGAGCGGCCTCAACCAATCGATCGCCAAGAGAACAGGGATAGCCATGTCTGTAATGGCTGTATCCCTGGCTACCGGCTTGTATTCCGTGCATTGCCTGATACCTCCGCATCCCGGCGCTGCAGCGGCTGCAGGCACTATTGGCGTCGAATTTGGGAAGCTGATCAGTTGGGGGATAGTGATTGCCGTTCCGGCAATGATCGTCGGCTATCTATGGGCGTTATACGCAGGCAAAAAATGGCCGAAAGAAGTGAATGAGGATATTGGCCATCATCCAACTGCCCCAACACCTGCGGGTGCCAGGCCATCCGTTCTCATGGCCTTTATGCCCGTGGTGGTGCCCATCTTCCTGATCGCTCTTCATTCTTTTTTCGCGTTGGAGGGTGCTTCCGGTGCGGGATGGCACTCCATAGTAAACGTATTGGGAGTACCCGAGATAGCCCTGTCCATTGGTATCCTGCTAGCCCTGGCGGCAGGCAAAAATTGGAAAAGAGAAGCGCTGGGTAAATTACTTACGGAAAGCGCTGAAAAAGCAGGAGGGATTTTGGTGATCATCGGGGCGGGCGGCGCATTCGGCGCAGTGCTGGCGGCTACCGGTCTGGGTAAGCACCTGGGAGGGATGCAGGCCCTTGAAAAACTGGGACTATTATTTCCCTTTGTTCTTTGCGCCGTTCTGAAAACGGCACAGGGCTCTTCCACTGTAGCCATCATAACCGCGGCCTCCATCGTACAGCCATTGCTGCCTGTTCTTGGCCTTGATTCTGAGAACGGGAAACTGATCGCTGTGCTGTCCATGGGCGCTGGCTCCATGATGATATCACATGCCAATGATGCTTATTTCTGGGTGATCGCAAAATTCTCAGGGCTGGATATGCGAACCATGTTGCGCGTATACACCCTGGCATCTGTTTGGATGGGATTGATCACGATACTGTCCGTTTATATTCTTTCATTATTCTTATCATACTGATCTATGCGCATACTCATTGCACCTAATTCGTTCAAGAACAGCCTGGATGCGGGAGAAGTGGCGGCGGCCATCAGGGAAGGACTGGAAGAAAGCTACCTGAAACTGACCTGTGAGCTCTTCCCGGTGGCAGATGGTGGCGACGGCACGGCCACCTTGCTGATGCAACATCTCAATGCAAGACCTGTTGAGGTGACCGTACAAGGGCCTAAGGCAGAGCAGGTGAAAGCACAGTACGGCTGGTTACCTTCCACTCACACGGCCATCATTGAAATGGCTTCAGCATCTGGTTTGCGTCTTTTATCTGCTTCCGAGCGGGACCCGCTCCATTGCAGCTCAAACGGAACGGGTGAGCTCATAGCACATGCATTGGATCAGGGCGCCTCTTCGATATTGCTTTGCATCGGCGGTAGCGCCACGGTGGACGGAGGATCAGGGGTCCTGCAGGCACTTGGTTATCGATTCCTGGATAAGAGCGGCAATGAATTGCTCTTCATGCCCGAACGGTTACAGAAGCTGGCCGGCATCGATGATTCAAAAGCGCATGCCCGTTTACGTGATTGCAGTATCATCATCCTCTGCGATGTCAGGAACCGGTTGCTGGGAGAGCAGGGTGCCGCAAGGGTCTTCGGGCCACAGAAAGGGGCTGACAAGGATGGGGTAGAAAAACTGGAATCCGCCTTACAGCAGTTCAGGGATATTGTTTTGAAGCAGTCCGGGATCGATATGGCATCCTTCGAGCATGGAGGTGCTGCAGGAGGTACAGCCGCCGGCCTGGCCGCTCTTCTGCATGCAGAGTTGAAGAATGGTACCGATGAATTCCTGGAAATGACCCATTTCAATAAGGCCCTGGAGCGATCAGACCTGGTGATCACCGGCGAAGGGAGCCTGGACGAACAGACGCTTCATGGTAAAGCCCCTTTTGGTGTGGCCGTTCGCGCACGTGCGCTCGATATCCCGGTGATCGGCCTGGCAGGAAGGGTACCATTGATGAAGGAGCCGGTGATGGAACCTTACTTCGATGTCATATTGCCCATCGGCAATGAGCCGGCTGACCTGGAACAGGCTTTCCGCAATACGAAAGAGAACCTGGTCCGCACTGCCAACCAGCTTGGAAATCTCCTGGCGCTCCAAAATGGGAAGTCTAAAAACCTGTAACTTACAGTCAAACATTTTGCATGGCCATTTTGACTATTTCCGAATCCATCAGGCAGTTGCGCGCCTGGTTCAACAGCGGTGCTACCAGGCCATATGCTTTCCGCATTCAACAGTTGAAGGCTTTGGACAATGCCATCAAAAAATTCGAGAAAGAAATACATGAGGCACTCTATACGGATCTCCGGAAAAGCCCGGAAGAAAGCTGGGTCACTGAAACCGGATTTGTACGCAGTGAGATACGCTATACTTTGAAGCATCTCAAACAATGGATGCAACCGCAAGCCACCAGTACCAATCTGCTGAACTTCCCTTCCAGCAGTTATATCCTGCAGGAACCATTGGGTGTTGTACTGATCATGGGCGCCTGGAATTATCCTTTCCAGTTATTGATGGCGCCGTTGATCAGCGCCATCGCAGCCGGCAACTCGGTGGTGCTGAAGCCCAGTGAACATGCCCCCGCCACGGCAGCGGTGATGAGGGAAATGGTCCGATCTGCATTCTCTGACCAGTATATATTGTATGTGGAAGGTGATGGTGCTGAAGTGGTGCCATTGATGATGAACGATTTCAGGTTCGATCATGTGTTCTATACGGGAGGAGGCGCTGTAGGTAAACTGGTTTATAAAATGGCTGCTGAACAACTGGTGCCGGTAACGCTGGAGCTGGGCGGGAAAAGCCCGGCCATTGTGGAAGCAG
>JAGIAP010000041.1 GCA_017744805.1 Chitinophagaceae bacterium
TCAAATGGAGAGTAGAGGATGGTTTGAAAAGAATCCAGGAATGTAGTGGCCTTATTCCTGTTGAGATGATTGATCACGCGGAAGCGGATGGCTTTTTCCAGGTAGGCCGGAAGATGCTCCACATCCAGTATGGCGCGGCGTTTCCAGATATCGATCAGTACATCATGTACGATCTCACGGGCCGGCGATTTGTCGTTTAGTTTTCTGTATGCAGACCTGTACAACTGCTCCCAGTAACGATTGTAGATCTCAGTGAAAGCCCTTTCTTCATTCAGTTTGAGGGATTCCAGCAGTTGTTGGTCTGAATATGATTGGTAACTGTTCAAAGGGTATACAGAAGGGGAATTTTTTCCAAATTAGGATTTTTATGGAAGATATCCTGCGGAGATCGCAGGAGCTGATTGCTCATTTTAATTTTCAGTGTACTCGAGAATATCTCCAGGCTGGCATTCCAGCACTTTACAGATGGCTTCCAGCGTGCTGAAACGAATGGCCTTTGCCTTGCCGGTTTTCAGTATCGACAGGTTGGCGAGGGTGAGACCTACTCTTTCGGAAAGCTCGTTGAGGCTCATCTTTCTCTTTGCCATCATAACATCCAGGTTTACGATGATCGGCATGGTTATACGGTTAGTTCATTTTCAGATTGAAGTTCCCTGCGAGGATCAGGCTTTGAGTAGCAGGTATCTTTTTGGTGCGGGTGATAGTAAGAGGATGACTCTTTTGAGGGATCATTTTGCCAGGGATTAGATGTCAAATATAGATAAATAATTATCGAAAAGCGATAAATAAAATATCTTTTTCGATAAAAAAGGGAAGATGGGGCCGGATAAAGGAAGGCGTATGCCCACGAAGACCATGTTACTAACATTCGTTAGTTTTTAATCCCGATTTTTTGCAGGGCGTACAATTCTTCGTTTCTTTGTACTTCTAAAAACAAAAGGAATTATGATTGATGCCTATAGCATTCCTGTTACAAAAACTGAACGTAGCAAGTTGAATGACACGCCCCTGGAGAATATTCCCTTCGGAAAGATCTTTACCGACCATATGCTGGTAGCGGATTTTATCAATGGTGAGTGGACGAATGTTGAGATCAAGCCATATCAGAACCTTTCTGTGGCTCCATCTCTCGCTGCTATCCATTACGGACAAGCTATTTTCGAGGGCATCAAGGCGTACAGGAATGCTGATGGTGAGGCATTTATCTTCCGTCCTTACGATAACTGGAGCCGTTTCAATCTGAGTGCCAAGCGTATGCAGATGCCTGAGGTTCCGGAGGAAATTTTCATCGAAGGCATGCGCCAGTTGATCAACCTGGATAAGAAATGGATCCCCAATTTTGCAGATCACTCCCTGTATATCCGTCCGTTCATGTTCTCAACTGATGAGGTGATCGGCGTGAAAGCTTCCGATACATACAAGTTCATGATCATTCTGAGCCCCACAGGGCCTTACTACAGCGCTCCGGTGCGTGTTTATGTAGAAGAGCATTATACCCGTGCTGCTCCGGGCGGTATCGGCTTTGTGAAGGCTGCCGGCAATTACGGCGCCAGCATGGCGGTAACAGCGGAGGCACGCAAGCAGGGGTACGACCAGGTATTGTGGACCGATGCTGCCGAGCATAAATATGCACAGGAGATCGGCACCATGAACGTATTCTTCGTTACCGGCAATACCATCCTCACACCGGATCTGGAGCAGGGAACCATCCTCAACGGTGTTACCAGGTCCAGCGCCATTACCGTTCTCAAAGAGATGGGATACAATGTGGAAGAGCGTTCGGTGAATATCGAGGAGATGATCGAGCTGTACAAGAAAGGAGAGTTGCAGGAAGTGTTCGGAACCGGAACTGCGGCCACCATTTCTCCGATCAAAGAACTGAAATACAAGAACTTTGTGATGACCTTCAACGTGGATGAGTGGAAGGCTGCTCCTGAGATGAAGAGAAGGCTGACTGATATCCGCGAGGGTAGGGCAGCAGATAATCATGGTTGGTTATTCAAAGTGTAAATGCTTCATTTTCAGTTGAAAAAGAGCACGTTTAAAATTTTTCGCAAATTAGATTTTCAAAATTTGGTAAATAACAGGTAGGGGGTTACCTTTGCCGTCCCAAAAATCAAAAGGTTTAGAATGCCTACAATTCAACAATTGGTAAGAAAAGGAAGAGAGATCATCAAGGCAAAGAGCAAATCAAGAGCTCTGGATTCCTCACCATTCCGTCGCGGCGTATGTACCCGTGTTTATACTACTACACCGAAGAAGCCTAACTCCGCTTTGCGTAAGGTTGCCAAAGTGCGTCTGACAAACAAAGTAGAGGTGATCGCTTATATTCCGGGTGAAGGTCACAACCTGCAGGAGCACTCTATCGTGCTGGTAAGGGGTGGTCGTGTGAAGGACCTGCCAGGTGTTCGTTACCACATCGTACGTGGTAGCCTGGATACTGCCGGTGTGAAAGACAGAAAGAAGAGCCGTTCTAAATACGGTACCAAAAAGGAAAAAGCAAAAAAATAATCTAACAGTACGCATTTATAAATAATTCATAAATGAGGAAGACAAAAGCCAAGAAGATCGCCCCGGCGCCTGATTCTAAATATAATGACGCTCTGGTTACGCGCTTCGTAAACAACCTGATGTGGGAAGGCAAAAAGAACACAGCCTTCAACATTTTCTATGATGCGATGGATCGCGTGTCAAAGACAACCAATGAGAACGGTTATGAGATTTGGAAAAAGGCGTTGAGCAACGTTACTCCTGCTGTTGAAGTTCGCAGCCGTCGTATCGGTGGAGCTACCTTCCAGATTCCTACCGAGGTTCGCCCCGACAGGAAGATCTCCCTCAGCATCAAATGGATGATCCGTTACAGCCGCGAAAGAAACGGTCGTAGCATGGCTGAAAAGCTCGCTAACGAGATCGTTGCTGCTGCTAAAGGTGAAGGTGGTGCTTTCAAAAAGAAAGAAGACACTCACCGTATGGCTGAGGCTAACAAGGCCTTCTCTCACTTCAAAGTTTAATTCTACTTTGGATCATATAACTGAGCCCTCACGCAGGTGGGGGCTTTTTTAATATACCGTACACACGTAATGCCACACCTTATGAACAGAGCCGTCTGCCAACTGGCGCTGATTACACTGGTGGTGCTCGCCTGCCAGGATCAGGGCGTTAAAGGCTCGGAATCACATACCGGCCCCGAGGGGATCAGCACTACCCCCACAGAACATATCGATCGCCAGTCGCCTGCCGCCAGCACACTTATTGGCCGATGGGCCATGACTGGCGAAACGAATGAAAGCTTCCGCCTTACCAGGGATTCCCTGTATTATCCCAATAACCATGATGCTTACCTGTACAGGGCCACGGCCGACAGTATCCATTTTTACATGGTGGGAAGCACCAGTGAATACGCCTGGAAGATGAAAGGCAGCGATACCCTGGAAATGATCGTAGACACCGCCCAGTCTTTTTTTTACTACCGCATGAAATAAACTGATCATCTTACCAGGATGGCGATCTGGTATACCCGTTTTCCTGCCTGCCTGATCACCAGGTAATGCAGCCCATTCTTCAATCCGGCTACAGATAACCATTGCGGATAGCTGACCAGGGCTTGTTGCTGCAGCAACTGTCCATTTACGTTATACAACTGTATTACGGCTTCCGAAAGGTCTGCATCGTATACCCATACTCCTGATGCGGCGCTGACAGGATTGGGCCATACCAGGTAATGGCCTTTCTTTACCACCCATACTTTTTCTGGCTGGCTGTACACTAGCTGCCCTGAGCCAAGCTCTATCTTCAGTCTATACGTATTTTCTCCCTGCCCCAGATCCGGGTCTTTCCAGTTGAAGCCCTGCTGCGAGGGGGCATCGATGACCTGCAAGGCCAGGATGCCTTTGGGGGTGATCTTTTCCAACACGATCCGTTTTACCTGGTGCAAGGTGCCCAATTCAGCCCGGATACTGGCAGCAGTGGGATCGGGCAGGCTGGCCAGGAAGGATTTGATATAGCAATCCACTCCCTGCATAGAATAATCGAAGAGAAAGCTTTGCTGGCCTGGCTTTCCACCGATCAATGGAGCGATGGCGTAGAGCCGTTGGGGGAATGCTCCCTTTTGGAAGATGGCCACGGTATCGGAGAGGGAAGGGATGATGGTATGCAGGTGCTGATCATTTTCTCCCAGGGAAAGAATGGCCCATTTTGTTACCGGTGCCACTTTGTTCCAGCCTATCAGAAAACTGTCCGGACAATTGAACCCTGTATAGCCGGTTATCCGGGAGCTGACAATGAATTCATCCGAATGAATGACATCGTTGCCAACCGTGATGCGCAACCGAACTGCAGCATTGATATCCGGAACATCCCAGCGGTAACAATTCCTGCCCAGTGACAGCGCCTCCTCTATCAGTACCCATTGATTGTTACCAGTACTGTATTCCAGTTTTCCCGTAGGGATATTGAAAGAAGAAGACCACCGGATCACTGAAGGCACGCCGCCTCTCAGGGGATCTGAGCCAGTAGGGGCATACCAGTTGAAACGACCGGCAGTATCTGCCTGCCAGGCGAGGGAGAAGGCCTGCGCCTCATGTAAGGAGCTGCTGTGCACCACCAGTTGATAATCACCGGGAGCAGGATCGGTTATGCTTACCTGTTCAGTATTGTTGAGGGTATCGATGCCGCGGCGGGCGGGCTTTTGCAAGGAATCTGCCTGAGCAGCTGCAGAGAGGACCCAGGGATAGATGATCTTGCCCGTATTGGTTTGGACCAGTTGCAGGTCTAGGTTATTGACCAGGGCTTTGGCACTATTGGGAACGGCCGGGGGATCGGTCCAGCAAAGGCTGGCCTTTAGTTGCCTGATCCCGGGCCCGATAGTGAGGTGCACAACCTGCGAGGTGCCGGGTTGCAGGGTGCCGGTAAAAAATCGCTTGTTGTTCATCGTTAGTACGGCCTTTATGGCATTGGCATTGCCATACCCGCTGGCATGATCAGGCCCTTCGTTCCCCAAATCATCAGCGGCATTGATAAGGATGGCTTTTACCAAAGATGCGGGTGGCAGGGAATTACTGCCTTCTTTCATTTGCCAGCAATGTTGCAACAGGAGGGCGATGCCCGAAACGATGGCGGAAGCGCCGGAGCTACCATCCTGCCCATAGGCGACCAGTTCCGGTTTGAGTCTTCCATCATAGGCAGGTCCCCGGGAACTGAGCGGGGCGATATTGTAAAAAGAATCTATGGCGCCCACGGTGAGGATATTCTTTGCCATTTTGAAACTGCCGGTGAGATTGGCGAAGCCGGGAATGCCAGCATATGGCCCGTTTTCCGGGTTGCCGGAGCCATTATTGCCTGCACTGAAAACATGCACCAGGTCTGGCTTTGCGATCACAGAGGCATCGTAGGCGAGGGCGTCTGCGCCGTAATAGTTCTCGATACCGGTACCGTAAGAATGGTTTTGTACACTGATCTTGTATCTCAGGTAATCGGCATCGGTCTCGGGCAGGAGGGAACTGAAACTGGCGGAGCTGATGGTGGTGCCGGGGGCGGCGCCTTTGCCAGTGACATGTGAGTTACCGGCGCCTGCGGCCATGGTGGCCATGATGGTGGCATGGGCAGACCCATCGGCATCGGTCAGGGAGGTGGACAGGTAGCGGCCCCGGAGATCAGGATCGGTTGTATCGGGCCTTCTCTCTTTGAGGCTGAGCACCAGGTTGCGGCCATCGATGGAAGGAAGGAGGTGATGGAGGGTATTCAACTGGTTGGCGGAGGCATCAAAGGTAGGGATGGTGACTTCTTCTTTGGGGATCCGGGGTTTATCTACATAGCTGATAACGCCACTGTCCACCAGGGGGACGATCTTTTCCCAACTGGCCCGGATCACGGTCAGGCCGGTGCGGGCATCGTGTCTCGATACGGGATCAGCCCCGATTTTAATGAGGTGTTTGCTGAGGAGCGAAGTATCTTTGCATACAACCCACCATGTAGAAGCTTGATTGTCAGTTATTTTTTTGACCGCGGAGGGGCTTAGTCTTTGGGAAATGGCAGGTCCCGGCACCTGGGCGGATGCAGGAAGCAGCCACCCGGATAAGGTGGTGAGCAGGAGGTAGAATTTTCTCATAGATCATGCGGCACTGTTCTTAAAGTTAAATATTTGTGACTGCCCATTCACCACATAAATTTTGCGGCTTCTGCACGTATTTTTCCGGGTAATTTAATTACCTTTGCGCACCAAATTTCAGGGATCATTGTTCCCTGTTCACATTAAAAAGCAAACAAAAACAAGTCATGGCAGACTTAAGACTTCAAAGAAATTTTGGTATTGCGGCTCACATCGATGCCGGCAAAACCACTACCACAGAGCGTATCCTGAGGTATACCGGTATGATCCACAAGATTGGTGAAGTACACGACGGTGGCGCTACCACTGACTGGATGGAGCAGGAAAAGGAGAGGGGTATTACCATTACTTCTGCGGCTGTTAGCTGCCAGTGGCAATTCCCTACCGTAATGGGTAAGGCTGATGCAAACACCAAGAAATATTATTTCAATATCATCGATACTCCGGGCCACGTTGACTTCACTGTAGAGGTGGAGCGCTCTATGCGTGTACTGGATGGTCTGATCGCCCTGTTCTCTGCCGTTGACGGTGTAGAGCCACAGTCTGAGACTGTATGGCGCCAGGCTAACCGTTACAAGGTTCCACGTATCGGTTTCGTAAACAAAATGGACCGTTCCGGTGCAGACTTCCTGAATGTGGTTAAACAAGTGAAGGAAATGCTCGGAGCCAAAGCCGTTCCTCTCCAGTTGCCAATCGGTGCTGAAGATGATTTCAAAGGTGTGGTTGACCTGATCACCATGAAAGGTGTTATCTGGGATATGGCTACAGAAGGTATGACCTTCCAGAACATCCCTGTTCCGGCTGACATGCAGGAAGAAGCTGAGTTCTGGAGAGCACAGTTGATCGAAGCTGTGGCTGAATATGACGACAAACTGATGGAGAAATTCTTCGAAGATCCCAACACTATCTCTGAAGATGAAGTGCATGAGGCTATCCGTAAGGCTACCATCGACCTCAGCATCGTTCCGATGATGTGTGGTTCTTCATTCAAGAACAAAGGTGTACAAACTGCACTGGATGCCGTTTGCCGCTACCTGCCTTCTCCTGTAGATATCGAAGATACCGTAGGTATCAATCCTGAAACAGGCGCTGAAGAGGTTCGTAAAGCCGATCCCAAAGCTCCTTTCGCTGCACTGGCCTTCAAGATCATGACCGATCCTTTCGTAGGTCGTCTCGCGTTCTTCAGGTGTTATAGCGGCCACCTCGATGCCGGTTCTTACGTTAAGAACATGCGTTCCGGCAAGAACGAGCGTATCAGCCGCATCATGAAGATGTTCGCCAACAAACAAAACCCAATCGACTTCATCGAAGCCGGTGATATCGGTGCAGCCGTTGGTTTCAAAGAGATCAAGACCGGTGATACCCTCTGTGATGAGAATCATCCTATCGTTCTCGAGAACATGTTCATCCCTGAGCCTGTGATCGCGATCGCCATTGAGCCAAAAACTCAGGCTGACGTTGATAAAATGGGTATGGCCATTGCCAAACTGGTGGAGGAAGATCCTACACTCCGCGTAAATACTGATGAAGATACCGGTCAAACCATCCTCCGTGGAATGGGTGAGCTGCACCTGGAGATCATCATCGACCGTATGCGTCGTGAGTTCAAAGTTGAAGTTAACCAGGGTGCTCCCCAGGTTGCCTATAAAGAAGCGTTCCGCAAATCCGTTGAACACCGTGAAGTGCTGAAGAAGCAGTCTGGTGGTCGTGGTAAGTTCGCCGACATCATCTTCGAATTCGGTCCTGCCGATGAAGAGTGGCTGAAAGCAAACGAAGGTCAGCAGTTCCAGTTCGTGAATGATATCTTCGGTGGATCTATCCCCCGTGAATTCGTTCCTGCGATCCAGAAAGGCTTCCAAACCTCAATGACCAGCGGCGTTCTGGCAAACTTCCCTGTTGAGAACATGAAGGTTCGTGTATTCGACGGTAGCTTCCACGCAGTTGACTCCGACTCTATGTCCTTCGAGCTTTGTGCTAAAGCTGGTTTCCGTGAGGCAGCCCGTAAAGCATCGCCCGTTCTGCTGGAGCCTATCATGAAAGTAGAAGTGATCACTCCGGACCAGTACATGGGTGACGTAACAGGTGACCTGAACCGTCGTCGCGGTATGCTGGAAGGAATGGACAGCCGTAACAATGCACAAGTGATCAAAGCTAAAGTTCCTCTGAGCGAAATGTTCGGATACGTAACGCAGTTGCGTTCACTGAGCTCTGGCCGCGCCACTTCTACCATGGAGTTCTCTCACTACTCTCCTGCACCTAACAATATCGCTGAAGAAGTGATCGCGAAGGTGAAAGGAAAAGCAAAAGTTGAAGATTAATAGCAGCATTGCTTTATATAGCCCGAGGGTGTATCTGACCGATACACCCTCTTTTTTTACCCGGAAAATCCGATGTTTGATCCTATCTTGTCGGAAGATAAAACTTGCTGCTATGAAGAAGCTTATTGCCCTGTTGACCCCTTGTCTGCTTTGCATTTCAGCCTTCTCTCAAACCAATGTCCCCTGGCTGGGCGCTATTCAATGGATCAACGGGTACAACCGTGATATCAGTGGTGAACATATATCCTATTTCTCCATTTACCCTGATCATGCCACCATCGCTTTACTTACCCGTGCCACAGACGGTAATAAAAGTATCGAATGGGAAACGGCTCCGGTACCAGCCAAAACAAAAGGCCCCTATGTTTATTTCAACTGGGTAGCAGCGCATTCCAGTGGCACCAGCGGCGGCCCGCGCTATTTCGATCTCTACGTGAACGATCAAAAGCTTTTCACTTTTACAACCCTCCCCAACAATGAAAGCCCCAACTGGACCTGCGGCACGGCCGATAGCTCGAGGCTCGTATTCATCCAAAAGAAACAAGACGGGAACAAAGATGCCCATGGCCTCGCCTTCCTTCGCTTGCCGGTGAGCCGCATTACGCCGGGCAAACCGGTAAGGATCAAAGTGACCGGTCAATCCCAGCAAAGCAATGACTGGTTCATGACCTTCGCATTCTCCTTCCAGGAAAAAGCATCGGTAGTGGCAACGCCATTCCTGCGCAAGGATGGTAAGCAGGTTCTCGCTTTTACAGCACTTCATTTCGGAAAGCAAGATCAAATGGAAGTGCAGCTCAACAACAAAGCGATTCAGCCATTCTCTGTGAAGGAGGGCATCAATCAATTCGATATCCCGGTGAACGCTGTCAGGAAAACCGATAGTGTATGGGTGCGTGTTTTACTGAAGGGGAAAGAACTGATGCGCAAACAGGTCACCATCCATCCGGTGGTGTATCGTAAATTATATTTCGTACATCATTCCCATACAGATATCGGTTACTCGCATGTGCAGCCGGAAGTTGAAAAGATCCACAACAACAATATCGATGAAGCGCTACGCATGATCGGGCAAACCCAGGCCCTGCCTGCATCGGCCAGGTTCAAATGGAATGTGGAATCCCTGTGGGCCGTGGAGAATTATCTCAAACAGGCGAGCCCCGGGCAGCAAGAGAAATTCATAGCCGCCGTGAAAAACGGGAATATCTGCCTGTCTGCCCTCTATGCAAATATCCTTACCGGTTTGAGCGGGCCGGAAGAGATTTTCCATTACACGGACTATGCCACACAGTTGAAAAAACAATATGGGATCGAGTTCCCTGTAGCCATGAGCTCCGATGTGCCGGGTTTTGCCTGGACCACCGTTACTGCCCTGGCAAAAGCAGGAGTGAAATATTTTTCGATCGGATCGAATTATATCGGGGAGCATCATCCTTTCCTGGGCGACAGGGCGGGTCATTTTTTGAAAGCCTGGGGCGATCGCCCTGCCTGGTGGGTATCCCCTGACGGAAAAGAAAAGATACTCTTCTGGGCAGGAGGTAAGGGATATTCCTCCTGGCATGGCACAGGCCCCGGAGCTGTTTTCGACAGAGGCCCGCAACGTATTGCTGCCTACCTCGAAGAACTGGACAGGAAGAATTATCCCTACGAGATAGTGCAATGGCGATACAATATCGTGGCTGATAACGGACCGGTAGATACCAGTATTTCAAGGTTCGTTGCCAGTTGGAATGAGAAATATAGTTCTCCTCAGATCCTGCTCAGTACTGCGGAGACCATGTTCAAAGATCTTGAACAGCATTATGGCAAACAGTTGCCCGTTGTAAAAGGAGATATTACACCTTACTGGGAAGATGGGGCCATGTCTACGGCAGCAGAGGAAGGGGAGAACCGCCAAAACAGTTTGCGCCTTCAACAGTTGAGCAGCTTGTACAGTATGCTGGATCCCGCCGCCTACGATGAGCAGCGGTTCTACGAAGCATGGAAGAATATCCTGATATTCCATGAACATACCTGGGGCGCGCATAACAGTATCTCTAACCCGGATATTCCCTTTGTGACGGAACAATGGAAGATCAAAAAACAATTCATGCTGGATGCAGCCAGTCGAACCAATGAACTGGAACGGAAATTACTGGGTACTTACAGTGATGGGAGATCGAAAAAGATCGCCGTATTCAATACCAGTTCCTGGAAGAGGACCGGGCCGGTGATGTTACCAGCAGGCACAAGCGGGCAATCAGTAAAAGCGGCTGATGGAAAACTATACCCCTTACAAAAATTACAGGATGGCCGTTCAGTATTCATAGCCCATGATATACCTGCTTTAGGGGCTGCCATTTTTGAAGTGACCAATGGACCATCCCTCGCTGCTGATCCTTTTGTCCGCACAGATAACAGTCTTTCAAACGGCCTGATCAAACTGAGCTGGGATACCGTCAATGGCAGTATCGTAGATCTATCCAAAGAAGATCCATTCAATTATTCAGGACAATTCAACCACCAGGGACTGAACAGTTATTGGTATGTGCCCGGACTGGATCCCAACAATGCAGTCACTAACGGAAATGTACATGTTAAAATACCGGAAGCGGGGCCTGTACTTACAACTATCTCATTGAGATCAACCGCTCCCGGCACTAACGGCATTGAGCGGAATATTTCCCTTTTTGCGGGCGAAGCCCAGGTCAATATGGAGAATATCGTGGATAAGCAAGCAGTCCGAAGCAAGGAGTCCGTCCATTTTGGATTTCCTTTCAACAGCCTGCTGCAAAATATTGTCCTCGATGCGGGTTATGGCAGTATCCGGTTTCCCGAAGATCAACTGCCGGGATCGGATAAGGATTATCTCTATGGCCGTCGTTGGCTGGATGCCAGCTCTGCCAGCAAGGGCATTCAATGGATATGGATCCAGGCCCCACTCATTGAGCCGGAAAATATGATCGATGAAAGGAAGACGGTAGATAATGCACATAAGGATTGGAAAACGACGGCCCATACAACTGCTACCTGGTTCAGTTATGCCATGAACAATTACTGGCATACCAATTACAAAGCGGACCAGGAAGGCAAAGCCCGGTTCTGTTATGCGCTGCGCCCGCATGGAAAGCCCAACCTCGCAGAGATAGAGAAGGCTGCTGCAGCCTACACACAGCCGCTGCTAGCAATACCGGTGAAACCGGGATTTATTACCCCCGCCAGTTTGTTCGGGTTGAGCAATAACAATATCATTGTCACCAGCATTCAGCCGGACGGGAAGGATCAATTCATCCTGCGGCTCTTCAACCCCGGGACTGCTCCGATGGAAGCATCATTTCTTTGGGGGCAGTTACAACCCAAGCAGGTGATCGACAAGAAAACAGGAAAAGAGATTGGGAATACGATACAGTTGGCTGGTATGGAGATAATGGAATTACGTTTGATGTTGTAGAAAGATCATCAGAGCCCCCGCAATAATTTATGTTGGCTGGCCGTAAAATAATTCCTCCAGATGCGGTTCGCTTCTGTACCGCTTTCCGCTGCGCGCATGCCCATAGCAGGGTATAAGGTCTGCATCAATTTTCCGCAAACGGCATACAATGCCCTGCTTCGTTTGCTGATCTCTGTTAGTAATGGGTCTGAAATATGAGCGGCTTCTTTCAGGCTTTTCCAACTCTGTTCTATTTTCTCATAAAAGATATCCCTGGCCTGCAGTATTTCCCGTTGTAATTGGATAGCGCTTGCATCCGGCGCTGTTGTCTGTTGCAAATACAATTCAAGGAACCGCATGGCCATGCCTGAAAAGTTCACACAAAGCGTGGCTTCCGCAAATTGTAAAAATGGATAACGGAAAACAGGTTGAGATAATATCGCATAGGCGGGATCGATAGTGAACCTCCGGTGGGTGGGAACCACTACCGGACCTGTTTCAAAGCTTTGACTGGCTGTGGCTTTCATGCCCATCATATGCCAGTCGTTTTGCAGCTTCACTTCCGAAGGGTACAACCAGAAAGCGGCTGTAGCAGCTTCACCGTTCCCATCTTTCAATAACTGTCCATTCTCTTTCAGATTACATACGCAGGTGAATACCGTGGCATGAGGCGCGCCGGTGGCGTATTTCCAGTGGCCTGCAATATGGTAACCGTCTGCTTTCAACTCGGCAGTTCCGGTGGCGGCGCCGCTTCCGGCGAAGCAGACTTTCGGATCCTGGAAGAGCTCAGCAGCGATGCCTGGCTCCAGGAAACCGATGAAGAAATTGGCGCCGCTGCAAAGAGTGACGGTCCAGCCGAAACTTCCATCCACCCAGGCAAGGGCCTCTTCCAGTTGGAGGGCCTCGGGCAGGGAAAGCTCCAGGCCGTTATTCGCTTTGGGTACAAACAGGTTGAACCAGTTATTGCGCAGGATCAGGTCCAGTTGCGCCCGGTGCAATTGGTTACTGTCTTCGGAGGCGGCGGCAGTTTCGCGGATCATTGCTACAGCCTCGGGGGCGATCAGTTTGGTAAAAGGAATATTCATACTCACTCAATTGAAGGCATCATGAATGGCTCATCTTTCCTGTTCTGTCTGGCGATCTTGCGCCACTGGAAGTATCCCTGTACAGCGATGATGAACAAAAATATCGTAAGCCCCGCATACAGGGGCAATTGCTTATGGAATAGCAGGGGCACAGCCACGGCATTGGAGATATTCAGCAGTATCCAGTTCTCCACTTTTCTCCTGGCCAGGAGCCACATGCCTGCCCAGGCGGTCGCGCTCACAAAAGCATCGGCCATGGGGACGGTACTGGGGGTAAAGTATTTGAGGCAAAGATAGAGCCCCACAAACCCGATACCCACTATCAGGGCTACGGCCTGCCAGTCGTGCGCATTACTGAAGCTCACTTTGGGAGCGGGCTTATCGCGTTTCTTCACCCAATACCACCAACCATAGATACTCATCACAATGTAGTAGCCGTTCAGCAGGCATTCTGCATACAGACCGGCCTCGAACAGGATGATCACAGAAAGGGTAGTGGCCCCGATCCCTGCGGGGTATAACCAGATCTTGTTGGCGCGGGCCAGCAGCACTTCGGCAATACCAAGCGATACGGCGATCCATTGCAACAGAGGCGTTTCTCCGATCTGCTGCCATAGCAGACGGATCCATTCTTGTATGTTCATAGTTTCTCGTTTTTCCCTACGCCGGCATTATCCGGATCAGGTGGATGAAGAAAACGGTTGGGTGGTTTTCTTCAAAGGGTATGATCTCAGCCTGAAAGGCACCCCTTTTGAATCAGGAACGAAATTAGGAAATAAACCGATAACAAACCGGGGCTCCCGCGATCAGCAGTTGTGGGGATAATCTGCACAGTTATTCAATGATCCTTCACATTTGCAAACAGACAGGAAAGGGCAATCACTTATTTGATTTTCTTTACATCTTAACTCTACGCCTTGGTGCGACCGGAAACGCACCATTAGCTCGCGGTTAGTAGCTAATACCTGGAACTAAACCTCCATAGTATTCGGGCCTCCTGATCTGACAGGAGGCCTTCTTTATTCCATTTATCATTCTTTTTGAAGCCCTGCCCCTTTTTGTATTAATTTCCAGCCCTAAATTTTACTGGTAATGCACAAGAAAAGTAAAATCAAAAGTCTTGTAGTTTTAGCTATTGGCATTCTGAGCGTGAATACGATGCTTGCCCAAAACGGATTGCAATGGGCCAAAGATGGTAACAGTTATTATAAACTGGATCAAAAACAGGGCATCATGCAGGTGGTACCCAAAAGCCCTTCTGTAGTGGTGATGAGCAGGTCACAACTGACCCCGTCTTCCAAAAAAGAAGCGCTGGATGTTGCCAGCTTCAGCTTTTCCGAAGATGATCAGAAGATCCTCCTCTTCACAGATACCCGCAAGGTTTGGAGGCTCAATACAAAAGGGAATTACTGGGTATTCGATAAGAGAACAGGTAGCCTCAAACAATTGGGCAAAAACCTGCCGGCATCTTCCCTGATGTTCGCTAAATTCTCCCCCGACGCTAAGAAAGTAGCTTTCGTGAGCGAATACAATCTCTACGTGGAAGACCTGGCCTCTGGTGTGGTGAAGAAACTGACCACCGATGGCAACCGCAAACTCATCAACGGCACCTTCGATTGGGTGTATGAAGAAGAATTCTTCTGCCGCGATGGTTTTCGCTGGAGCCCGGATAGCCGCCAGATCGCTTACTGGCAGATCGATGCCAAGAGAACGAAGGATTACCTGATGATCAATAATACCGATTCCATCTACCCCATAGCTGTTCCCGTGGAATATCCCATTGCCGGGGACGCGCCTTCTCCATTCAGGATCGGAGTGGTGGATATCAATACAGCAAAGACCAGTTGGATGAAGGTGCCCAATGATAAAGTATTGCAGAGCTATGTGCCCCGCCTGGAATGGGCCGGCAACAACGAACTGATCATGCAGCATATGAACCGTCGTCAGAACGAGAGCAATATCCTGCTCTGCAACGTGAAGACCGGCGTTTCCAAAAGTATCTACAACGAAAAAGATCCTGCCTGGATCGATGTGATCCAACTCTGGGATGAAGACTATATCTGGGGAGGATGGGACTGGATCAATGGTGGGAAAGAATTCATCTGGCCTTCTGAAAAAGACGGCTGGCGCCATTTGTACAGGATCGGTCGTGATGGAAAAGAGGCCCTCATAACCGTGGGTAATTACGATGTGATGGATATCACCTGCATCGACGAGAAAGGCGGGTACGTGTATTTTATGGCCTCTCCTGAAAATGGCACGCAGAAATATCTTTACCGTATCACCCTCGATGGAAAAGGTACTGCGGAAAGACTTTCACCGGCCAACCAGCAGGGCATGCACTCCTACGATGTTTCTCCCAATGCGAAATATGCCGTTCATGCTTTTTCCAATTATTACACGCCCGGTTCTTCTGAAATGATCACCCTCCGGGATCATCAACCGGTGGATGGCGTATCAAAGATCGAAAGCAATATAGCCAGGGCCGATAAATCAAAATCGAAGCTGGAGTTCTTCAAAGTGAAGACCGCCGAAGGGGTTGAAATGGACGGCTGGATGGTAAAGCCCCAGAATTTCGATCCTTCCAAAAAATATCCCATCCTGTTCTATGTGTACACCGAGCCCTGGGGGCAGAACGTGAAAGACCAATGGGGTGTGGGTGGCAATTTCCTGTATGCCGGTGATATGACGAAGGATGGGTATATCTATGTATCGATCGATAACCGTGGTACGCCAGTGCCCAAAGGCCGGGAGTGGAGGAAATCCATTTACCGCAAGATCGGTCAGTTGAATATCAGCGATCAGGCTGCGGCTGCCCGGGAAGTGCTGAAATGGAGTTTCATCGATACCAGTCGCGTTGCGGTATGGGGATGGAGCGGCGGCGGATCGGCTACCCTCAACCTGATGTTCCAGTACCCGGACATTTACAAGACCGGTATCTCCGTGGCAGCTATCTCCAATCTGCACACCTACGATAATATCTATGAAGAAAGATATATGGGACTGCCTGCGGAAAACGAGAAGGATTATATTGCCGGTTCACCGCTCACCTATGCGAAGAACCTGAAAGGCCACCTGTTGTACATTCACGGCACTAATGATGATAATGTTCATTACAATAATGCCGAAATGCTCATCAATGAACTGGTGAAGCACAATAAGCAGTTCCAGTTGATGAGCTATCCCAACAGGACCCATAGCCTGGCAGAAGGAGAGGGTACCTACCAACATCTGGCAACGATGTATACCAATTTCTTACGTCAGAATTGTCCTCCCGGGGCACGTTAACTGGCCCCGTTCAGTTGATAGAAAAATACAATTCAATATTCTTTAACAGGGGTAAGAATTTTTTCTGGTTAAATTTAATGGCAAAACAAGCCTGACCATGAAAAATTTTTTACCCCTGTTCGCATTCCTGGTAGTTGCAACAACAAGCTGCCGCCAGTATCAGTACATCACCATCAATAGCAATAATCTCAAGCAAGAAGATAAGGCGGGACGCGATTTTGTGATCGAGAATGATAGCCTGCAGATCGTGTATAATTTCAAAGGGAAGGATGCTCCTGTGAATATCAGGATCACCAATAAATTAGACAGGCCCATCGCCATCGACTGGAAGCGTTCAGCCCTCATTGTGAATGACCAGGCCGTTAGTTATATGCCGGACAAGCTCATTACAACCGGCACGGCCTCTGGCAGTACACTCAATTGGAGCAAGGACTGGTCCACTTCGTATACCAGTTTCAGTGCCACCACACCATTACCGGTAGACTGGCAGATGATCCCCCCGAAATCATTTATTGTTCGCACCCCAATGGGCGTTACCAATACATTTTTCAAGGACAAGGAAAAGAGCTCTTTTGTGAAGACGCAGAAGATCCTGTCCGATGGAACACCTGTTTATGTGCGGGAGGCCAGCTTTACGGAGGAGACCTCTCCACTCAAATTTCGCAGTTATCTCACAGTGCTGACAGAAGGTGATGGCAGGATCGATCCCATCGTTTTTGAGCATTCATTCTACGCCTCAAAATTCACCAATTCTACCATGAGCCCAACGGGTCTGTCTATGGAAGAGGCCTATGTGAAAAGGAGCACTGCCTTTGGCACTGGTTTCGGTGTCGTGGCAGGTGTTGCTGTATTGGGAACGGTAATGGCCATGAATGCGCAGACTTCCGGTAAATAATCAATCTGATTCAATAAGCCCCTGTACCTGAATGGTATAGGGGCTTTTTCTTTTATTTTATTAGCAAAAGCAATAGACGGTTATTGAGAAAAGAGCATAGCTGGTTCGTGGTAGGGAAGGGAGATTGGTGATAGCCTATTGGGCTCGGATAACAATTGCCAATAAGTCTCGTAAAATAATGATGATCAATTGAAAAGGTTGAATTGTGTCAGTGCTGTTTTTACATTGCCTGAAATGCTGAAACGGTGGTTCTGTTAGGGCTGTGGGAGCTAATTTCCGGATATTCAGCAATTTCCTGACTATATCTAAAGCAAATACTCTTTTTGTGAATTTGAATTTTAAGAACAAGTGGAGGAAGCTTTTTCGGAAGAATAGATCGATAAAGGAAGGGGACATTATTTCGAAGGACGGCTCTGCTATTTTGAGGAGGTTGTGATCGGGGGCGGGAGCGTTTGTTGGCGAAGTGCCTGGGGGATTTTGGAGGGGACCGGGGGTGTGGCCATTGGGAAGGCAGAAATGCAAGAAAAAAATAATGAACTTTTTTTGAGTATTGGAAGCGGGGAGATGAAAATGATTAATTCCTGACTTCCAGTATGATAGAAACAATATTTGCGGCGAAGGGGTGAAAAGGCCTACCTTTGCTGCTGATTTTTTAACGGATGGGAGCAAAAGTTTTTATCATTTCTTTTGTTATTAAAGAAACTAGCCCTTACCTTTGCATCCCCATCGAAAAATGGGTTTTGGAATATGTCTCAACGAATCAGAATCAAATTACAATCATACGATCACAACCTGGTTGATAAATCAGCTGAGAAGATCGTGAAGACTGTGCGTAGCACCGGCGCTGTGGTAACAGGCCCTATTCCTTTACCTACAAGGAAAAAGATCTTTACAGTTCTGCGTTCACCGCACGTGAATAAGAAGAGCCGTGAGCAATTCCAGCTCTGCACGCACAAACGTCTCCTGGACATTTATACCTCCAGCAGCCGTACAGTAGATGCGCTCAGCAAACTCGACCTGCCTTCTGGTGTAGAAGTTGAGATCAAAGCGTAAAATTTTTAGCAGACCTTGTCTGGGTTTTAGGATCCTGACAAGGTTTTTTCATAGTTCTTTCCAACCTATTCTGCAAACCTGGCCGGTAAAACGGCTGATAAAGCAGCGCTGGGTAAATAAAAAATTGCGGTTCCTCCGGGAATCGTTCGAGTGAAAACATTTAAATATGAACTAGCCCTTCGAGGTTAGTTTACTATCGGTACTTCCATCACCCGCCGAGCCATATGCCTCAGAGAGGCTTCCTAACAGAAAGGCAACAGCGGGCATCTCAGGGAGATGAACGAAGCAAACGGCAGATCACAGATCAGGCAGCTTCGGTGAATAACGGAAAAGGTCGGTAGCAAACGGGGATTGAAGTCCTGATGGTCATCCGTCATCAACTGTCTCTTCAACCTTTCGAAGGCATAAATTAAAAACGATGAAAGGAATTATTGGAAAAAAGGTCGGGATGACCAGCATCTTCAGTCCCGATGGTAAGCAAACTTCTTGCACCATCATTGAAGCTGGTCCCTGCGTAGTTACCCAGGTAAAAACAAAAGATACCGATGGGTACGCTGCAGTGCAATTAGCTTACGGCGACAAAAAAGAAAAGCATACAAATGCCGCCGAAAAAAATCACTTCGCTAAGGCAAATACTCCCGCCAAAAAAGTCGTAAAAGAATTCCGCGACTATTCTCTCGAAAAAGCATTAGGTGAAACTATCTCTGTAGACATCTTTACTGAAGGCGAAACCGTTGATGTGGTTGGTACTTCAAAAGGTAAAGGTTTCCAGGGGGTAGTTAAACGTCATGGATTCAGTGGTGTTGGTGAACAATCACACGGTCAGCACGATCGTCAACGCGCTCCGGGTTCTATCGGTAACTCTTCTGACGCTTCCCGCGTATTCAAAGGCATGCGCATGGCAGGCCGCATGGGTGGTGACAGGGTGAAAGTGAAAGGACTGAAAGTGGTGAAGATCTTCGCTGAGAAGAACTATATCCTGGTGAGCGGGTCTGTACCCGGTCATATTGGTGCCGTTGTAATTGTTCAGAAATAACATTAACTGATGAACAGACCCGAAGGGGTCACAAAAACAGAGTAAGATGCAATTAGATGTATTAAGCATAAAAGGTCAGAAAACAGGTCGCTCAGTTGAGCTCCCCGACGATATCTTCGGTATCGAGCCTAACGATCACGTGATCTACCTGGCCGTGAAACAATTCCTGGCTGCACAGCGTCAGGGTACACACAAAGTGAAAACCCGTCTGGAAGTGAAAGGTTCCAGCAAGAAGCTGCACCGTCAAAAAGGAACTGGTGGTTCCCGTAAAGGTAACCTCCGTAACCCCCTGTACAAAGGTGGTGGTACTATCTTCGGACCTAAGCCCCGCGATTACGATTTCAAACTGAACCGTAAAGTGAAGGACTTAGCCAAAGTAAGTGCACTGGCTTACAAAGCAAAGGAGAATGCAATTGTTATTGTTGAGGACCTGAGCTTTGAAACTCCTAAAACTAAAACTTTCGTTGAAGCTCTGAAAGCGCTGAATATCAACGGAAAGAAAGCTCTGGTGATTCTGCCTGAGTATAACGATAATGTATACCTGAGCCTTCGCAATCTGCCAAGGGTAGAGGGTACACTGATCGCAGACATGAACACGTATGATCTCGTAAATGCGAACGTACTGGTTATGACTGAAACCACTGCCAAGCTCTTCAGCGAAGAAGAAGCAGGAGCAGAAGCTTAATGAGGACCGGTTGATCCCGGATCTCACCATTGTCTAATTTTTACAAATCGAGTTATATGAAACTCTCAGAAGTGCTGATAAAACCGATCGTTACCGAAAAGAGCAATAAGCTCACTGATGCCAGGAGAACTTATGCTTTTCGTGTAAATCGTAAGGCCAACAAACTGGAGATCAAGAAAGCGATCCAGGATTTCTACGGCGTGAACGTGATTGATGTGAACACCATCGTAGTTCCCGGAAAAGCTAAGAACCGTTTCACTAAAGCCGGTTTCATCTCTGGTGTAAAACCTGCTTACAAGAAAGCTTACGTAACTGTAGCTGAAGGTGAAGCAATTGACCTGTACGGTAATATCTAATTATATAGTATCAGGAATGGCGAGTCAGTCGCCGCAAAGTATTGACAAAGATTTTTAAACAGTTTAAGTAACAACAAATGGCACTTAAGAAATACAAACCGATCACCGCAGGTACCCGTTGGAGAATTGGGAATGCGTATGCTGAGATCACTACCAACGAACCTGAAAAGTCCCTCCTGGAATCCGCTAAGAACACAGGTGGACGTAACGCACAAGGCCGCAGGTCTATGCGCTATATCGGTGGCGGAAACAAGAAGATGTATCGTAAGATCGATTTCAAAAGGAACAAGAATGGTATCAATGCTACCGTAGTTTCTATTGAGTATGATCCAAACCGTACCGCATTCATCGCCCTGCTGAACTATGCAGATGGTGAAAAAAGATATATCCTGGCGCCCCAGGGCTTACAGGTAGGTGCAACCGTAGTTAGCGGAGACGCTGCTGTACCTGAGATCGGAAATGCGCTTCAAATGAAGAACATGCCCCTCGGTACCAATATCCACAACATCGAGATGCAACCTGGTCAGGGTGGTAAACTGGTTCGTTCTGCAGGTACTTCTGCACAACTGGCCAACAAGGAAGAGAAATATGCTGTGTTGAAAATGCCTTCTGGTGAACTGAGAAAGGTACTGATCAACTGCTTCGCTACCGTAGGTGTTGTGAGCAATGGTGATCATAACCTCGAGATGATGGGTAAGGCTGGTCGTAACCGTTGGAAAGGTATCCGCCCACGCAACCGCGGTGTAGCGATGAACCCTGTAGATCACCCGATGGGTGGTGGTGAGGGCCGCGCTTCCGGTGGTCACCCACGTAGCAGAACCGGCAAATACGCTAAGGGTCTGAAAACACGTACACGTGGAAAGGGAAGCGATAAGCTGATCATCCAACGTAAGAACGGTAAAAAATTAGCAAAGTAAAATTCTCAAATTCAAACTAAAGCAATATGGCTCGTTCGATAAAAAAAGGTCCTTATGTGGCTGCGAAACTGGAACAAAAAGTTCTGGCCATCAATGAAGGAAAAGCCAAAAAAGGTGTGATCAAGACGTGGAGCCGTCGTTCTACCATCACTCCTGATTTTGTAGGACATACACTGGCAGTGCACAATGGTAACAAGTTCATCCCTGTATATGTGACTGAGTTCATGGTAGGTCACAAACTGGGAGAGTTTGCCCCCACGCGCAACTTCAAAGGACACTCAAGTAAAAAAGTAGCTTAATCAAAATAGTTACTGGTTGCAGGTTACCTGGTGAATACAGGAAACCGGTAACCGGGAACCAGAAACAAGAATTACAATGGAAGCAGTAGCTAAACTTAGAAATTATCCCACATCTCCTCGCAGAATGCGTTTGCTCGCTGACGAGATCCGTGGCATGGCAGCAGAAAAGGCACTGGCATTGCTGGAGCACCATCCGCAACACTCTTCTACGCCATTATACAAATTGCTGAAGAGTGCCGTGAACAACTGGGAGCAGAAGAATGAAGGAAAAAGTGCAGCAGATGCCAACCTGGTGGTAAAAACAATCTTCGTTGATGGCGCCCGCACCCTGAAAAGGATGTTACCTGCTCCGCAGGGAAGAGCTTATCGCCTTCGCAAGCGCAGCAATCACGTGACGATCATTGTAGATGCTAAAAACTAACAAAAAATGATCTGTGAGGTCAGTGCCGAGAGAGCGGTGAGGAGCAGGTCAAAAAATTATCAAATTTTCAAATTCTAATAAATGGGTCAGAAAACAAATCCTATTGGTGCCAGGTTAGGAATCATCCGCGGTTGGGAATCTAACTGGTATGGTAACAAAAAAGATTTTTCTACCAAGTTGATCGAGGATAACAAGATCAGAACTTATCTGAATGCCCGTATCAACAAGGGAGGAATCTCCAAGATCGTGATCGAGCGCACGCTGAACAAGCTGATCGTTACGATCCATACCTCCAAGCCCGGTATCATCATAGGTAAAGGCGGTGGCGAAGTAGACCGTATCAAGGAAGAGCTGAAAAAGCTGACTGGTAAAGAAGATGTTCAGATC
>JAGIAP010000420.1 GCA_017744805.1 Chitinophagaceae bacterium
ATCCATGGCTGTTATGATGACCTGGTACTGCTGCTGGAAAAGCTCGGATACAAAAATGAGAATGGATACTGGATACATCCGGAAGGAAGAAAGCCTGTTTTTCTGGGCGACCTCGTAGATCGTGGCCCGGACTCGCCCGGTGTTCTAAAGCTGATCATGCCGATGGTGAAAGCAGGCCTCGCCTGGTGTGTGCCCGGTAATCATGATGATAAACTGAAACGATGGCTCACAGGCAAGCAGGTGCATGTGCGCCATGGCCTGGAAGCCACAGTGGCGCAGTTGGCCGGGGAATCGGATGCATTCAGGAAAGAGATCGTGGACTTTGTAGATGGGCTGATCAGCCATTATGTTTTCGATGATGGCAAACTGGTGGTAGCACATGCCGGACTGAAGGAATCCATGCAGGGCCGCGGATCAGGTGCCGTGCGTGAATTCTGCCTGTATGGAGAGACCACCGGTGAAACCGATGAATTCGGACTGCCCATCCGCTACAACTGGGCCGCTGAATACAAAGGCAAGGCCATGGTAGTGTATGGCCATACACCCGTACCAGAACCACAGTGGCTCAACAATACCATCGATATCGATACCGGCTGCGTATTCGGCGGCAGACTCACAGCCCTTCGCTATCCCGAAAAGGAACTGGTGTCTGTTCCCGCAGCCAAAGTGTACAGCGAGCCTATCCGCCCATTGGCACCGGCACCGGTTACGCTCACCTTGCAACAGCAACAGGATGATGTACTGGACATCGCCGACTTCACCGGCAAACAGATCATCCCCACCAGGCTGCATCATAATATTTCCATCCGGGAAGAACAGGCCATCACAGCACTGGAGGTGATGAGTCGTTTTGCTGTGGATCCCCGCTGGCTCATCTACCTGCCCCCCACTATGAGCCCCTGCGAAACCAGCCCCCTGCCCGATTACCTCGAATATCCCACCGAAGCATTCGAGTATTTCAAGAAGGCAGGCGTACAAAAGCTGATCTGCGAAAAGAAACATATGGGCTCCCGGGCCATCGTGATCGTAGGCAGGAATGCAGGCGTTATTGAAAAAGCGTTCGGTATCCCTTCCGGTACTATCGGTGTGATATATACGAGAACTGGTCGTTCTTTCTTCAATGATCCCCTTACAGAACAAGCGCTGTTGCAGCGGATCAATGCCGCACTTGAACTAGACGGTTTCTACGAAAAATTCAATACCGATTGGATCTGCCTGGATACCGAGCTCATGCCCTGGAGCAGCAAAGCCCAGGCATTGTTGCAAAACCAGTATGGTGCCGTAGGCGCTGTAGCTACCGCCTCCATGCATGCTGCTATAGATACACTTCAATATGCTGCATCACGCGTGGATGTAACGGAACTGTATAATCGCTACCAGCATAAACAACAGGATGTCGCCGACTTCATCAGCGCCTATCGCCAATATTGTTGGCCGGTAGAAAAGCTGGAAGACTATACCATCGCGCCCTTCCATATCCTCGCCACCGAAGGCAATACTTATTTCGATAAGGACCACGGCTGGCATATGGATACCATCGCGGCTTTCTGTGCAAAAGATCCGGCCATCCTGCTGGTAACCGATTACCTCACAGTAGATACCGAAAATGAAAACAGCATCCAACAAGCTACCGACTGGTGGCTTTCTTATACAGCCGCTGGCGGGGAAGGAATGGTGGTGAAACCCTGGAGCTTCATTGCGTCCAATGCCAAAGGGTTGATACAACCTGCCGTCAAAGTACGTGGACGGGAATATCTCCGCATCATTTATGGACCGGAATATACCATGCCCGAAAATCTAAACAGATTGAAGAATCGGGGGCTGAATGGGAAAAGATCGTTAGCATTAAGAGAGTTTGCGCTGGGAGTGGAAGGATTGGAAAGATTCCAGGAGAAAATGCCACTGCGGCTCATCCATCAATGTGTGTTTGGGGTGTTGGCGCTGGAAAGCGAACCGGTGGATCCGAGGTTATAAAATTAAATTTTGGACTGTGTGATTTGGGGGGTGGGTGGTTTGGGAGTTTGCGAGCCGGGCTGTGAAACGAACCGGCGCTTGTGGGAGTAATGGGGCGGTGGTGGGGAAAGATGAGAGGGAAGTACAAGGCCGGGCTTCTTCGCTTACGTTTCGAAGGCCCGGATCGCATACTCCCAAACCGATGGCACCCGGGAGGTGAAACAGTTTTGGGAAAGGATGCCGATGGTCCGCTTTCGCGTGGGTGTGGTGGGAGGGGGGAGTGCGTCAGGTTTTGGTTTTGTTGTTTGGGGTGTTGGTATTGTTGAGGGTAGTATTGAGGTTATTGCTGATGTTATTGTCGTTGTGGTGGAGGAGGGAGAGGATGAAACGATTGTAGTCGTCGCGCATGGGAAGATCGTAGTTGACGAAAAGCTCACGGCGGATGACGGTGGTGGCTTTATTGGTTTTGGGATTGAAGCCTTCTTTTTCTACCTCATGCCAATAGAGACCGATGCCGCGCTTTTGCCAGTTGGGAAGCTCGTTGAAGTTGATGCCGTATTGGAAAAGTAGCTCGTTCTTTTGGGAGGTACTCAGGCCATTGATCTTGTTAGTGGCCTCGCGCTCTGAATGGTTGTCTTTTCTGAGTTTCCAGTAACAGTGGGCGTTTAGGGCATTTCGGTGTGCATCTTCATTGCGCCAACGGAAATAGTCGGTAACGAGCTCTTGGTTGGGCAGCTCGGATAAACGACAATCGAAAGCGCCAACGCCACCCAGCAAACTGGAAAATTTGGCACTGGCCTCGCCCGCGAGAATGGAAATATACTTGCGCGTTTTGCGGGAGAAAGCGGTTTCAGCAATATGGAAAAGCAGGGATATTTCGTCGCTCTCAGTATAGCCGTATATGATATTGAAACCACAGGTCATGAGGTGCTTCACGGTTTCAACCATATGATCCCTGAACTGCTGATCAAAAGGCGCTTCAAAAGGATAGGTCTCCTTGGTGAGTTTGGTGAAACTGCGGCCATCGATACGGGCAACCATATACATCTCCGGCAATACACTTCTGTCCTGCGCTGTTTCATATACGCGCATCTTCAGGTCCAGATCATCAAATTTCATTTTTCCATTCTTTTATGATAAATGCCTTGTCTTTTATTTCCACATAGTAGAGCGCGTCGAAACCCTCGTTGTAGGAGGGAAGCTCCAGACGGTTGAAACAGCCTTTGATGCCGATATCAGGAATGCATTCCTTTCCGGTGCGATGACGGTTCCGCTCCAATGCATCGGCGATCTTCGATTGAAAGAAATAACCGGTAACCCTGAACTTGTTGGCGCGGGCAATATCGATAAATCTCTTTCTTTCCTCTTTTGTGGGATTGGTATTGTCGATCACAAATGGGTGCTGAGTAGCGATACAGGTATCTATGAACTGCTGTTCTTTATTCCTTGTATTCAACTGATCCAGGGAAATACGGATATGCGTTTTGAAGAAATGCTCTTTAAAAAACGTCGATTTACCGGTAGCCTGGATCCCGCAAAAAATGACAATCTCCATGATTTCGGGGTTGGGCGTTCCCAATATACTGAGTTTTCTTGAGCTGATCCCTATTGATCATCATTCTTACGCGGACGGATGATCAGTCGCAGGGTTGGATTATTGGTGAAGAAGGCCCACATCCAGGAGAAGGCCAGCCATACTTTGTTCCGGAAACCTACCAGTGGAATGATATGTGCAAAAAGCCAGATGAACCAGGCTATGAACCCTTTGAAAAATATCTTGGGAAGATCGGCCACTGCCTTGTACTTGGAGATGATGGCCAATGAGCCTTTATTATGATAGAAGAAGGAAAGCATATTCTTGCCTTCGGCTGCACGTTTCAGGTTCTTGCCCAACAGGGTACCCTGCTGAATGGCTACCTGGGCCAACTGTGGATGACCGTTAGGATAGGCCGGATCACTGGTTTGATAACAGATATCCCCGAGCGCGTAAATATTGGTGGTGTTCATCACCTTGTTGTTGGCATCTACCAGCAGGCGCTTGCCGCGGCCGATCGATTCTGCAGGAATGCCCGGCAATGTACGACCCGTTACGCCCGAGGTCCAGATCAGTGTGCGGGTCTCGATGGTGCTGCCATCGGCAAGGATCACCTCTCCATTTACATAGTCCTTTACGGCTTTGTTGAGAATGATATGAACGCCCAGTCGCTCCAATTGGCTGAGCGCCTCTTTCTGTGCCTTGGCACTCATGGGGCCCAGCAGGGTGGGGCCTGCATCTATGAGATAGATATGCGAAGTGAGGTCGCGGATCTCAGGATACTCCTTGGCGTGAATATAGCGTCCCATCTCGGCCAGCATACCCGCCACTTCAACACCGGTAGGGCCGCCTCCCGAGATCACGATATTCAATAACCTGCTCTTCTCGGCGATGTCCGTAGACCGGACCGCCTCTTCCATATTCAATAAAAGCTGGTTGCGGAGATTCAGCGCATCGTCGATATTCTTCATCGGAAGCGCATGTTGCTGAACGTTAGTGAGGCCGAAATAATTGGACTCAGCGCCTACACAGAGCACCAGGATATCATAGGAGAGAATGCCCGTATCTGTTTCAATCGAATTGTTTTCAGGGTCTACCTTCCGGAAGCTACCCATATGAAAACGGCAGTTCTTCATTTTCTGGAACATGCGCCGGAAAGGATAGCTGATATTCGATGGCTCGATGAAAGAAGAAGCCACCTGGTATAAAAGAGGAGGAAAGAAATGGTAATTGTTCCTGTCGACGAGGGTTACCTGAAATCG
>JAGIAP010000421.1 GCA_017744805.1 Chitinophagaceae bacterium
ACATCACCGCCACTCGTTTCTTTTTTTGGTGTTTGGTTCGCTAAAAGGAAAGGCATGGATTTCCATTACTGGACAATGGACCTCCAGCCCGAATTGTCGATCGCTTCAGGTCTGATGAAAGAAGGCGCTCTTCCAACCCGTTTGCTTACCTCCATGGGCAATTATATTTTCAGGAACTCCGATAATATCATCGCCCTGGATAAATATATGGGTAGCCATATCGTTAACAGGGGAGCCTCCCAAAATGCAGTAAGCATCATTCCTGTATGGCCTGTGATGGATTCAATATATGATGGTGCACGCCGGGAAAATCCTTTCAGGATACAAAATAATTTCGGTGATAAGATAGTTGTCATGTACTCAGGTAACCATTCCTTTGTGCATCCCCTCGATACTGTATTGGATGCGGCATTACAATTGGCAGAAGATCCGCGTTTTTTGTTTGTATTCATCGGGGAAGGGGTAAGGAAGAAGGATGTGACAAAATTCAAGGAAAAACATAACCTGGGCTCAATCGTTCAGCTTCCATATCAGCCCAGGGAACTGATCCATCTTTCTCTTGGCTCTGCAGATCTTCAAGTAGTGATCCTGGGTCAAAACCAGGTAGGGTATACACACCCCAACAAAGTGTATGGTGCCATGTTCATTGGCAAGCCCATTTTGTATGTAGGCCCCAAACAATCACATATTGGGGACATCCTTGAAAGTTGTCCCGGAAACATATTCGTTCAAACGGGAGAAGGAAAGTTGCTGGCAGAAAGGCTTCAGCATTTTGCGGACCAGGGCGAACAAAGCTGGCTGGATACCGGAATGCGTAACCAACAATATGCAAATCAGCATTTCCATCCGGACACCCTAAAGGCTAAAATGGCTGAAACACTGTCCCTGAGCTGATCTTCAAAGTTTCGTGATTCAAAAATTGAACCAGTTGGAAAAGAATGCAAAGATCCATGTAGCGGGCCACCGCGGAATGGTAGGATCGGCTATCACCAGGAAGCTGCGGGAGAAAGGATTCTCCAACCTGGTGCATCGCAGTTCCGCAGAACTGGACCTGCGCAATCAGCAGGCAGTGAATGAATTCTTTGCCACTGAAAAGCCGGATTATGTATTCCTCGCTGCGGCTAAGGTGGGAGGCATTGTGGCCAATAGTACTTATCGCGCTGACTTCATCTATGACAATATGATGATCCAGAGCAATGTGATCCACGCCGCTTATGTGCATGGAGTGAAGAAACTGATGTTCCTCGGATCCTCCTGCATCTATCCCAAAATGGCCCCACAGCCATTGAAGGAAGAATATCTGCTTACCGGTTTGCTGGAACCTACCAACGAGCCTTATGCCATTGCCAAAATAGCCGGTATCAAAATGTGTGATGCTTACCGGGCCCAATATGGTTGCAATTTCATTTCCGTAATGCCTACCAACCTTTATGGTGCCAACGATAATTACGATCTGATGAACTCACATGTACTTCCGGCGCTCATCAGGAAATTCCATGAAGCTAAGATCAACAATGCCCCTTCCGTGGTGATGTGGGGAACAGGCGAGCCCAAACGGGAATTCCTGCATGCGGATGATCTGGCGGAAGCCTGTGTGTTCCTGATGGAAACATTCAATGAAGAAGGATTCGTGAATATCGGAACAGGAGAGGACCTTGCCATCAATGAACTGGCGTTGATGATAAAAGATATCGTCGGATATACCGGAAAGATCGAGCATGATCTTTCCAAGCCAGATGGCACGCCCCGCAAGCTCATGGATGTACAGAAACTCCATAACCTGGGATGGAAAGCCAGGATCGGCCTCCGGGAAGGAATAGAAAAAGTTTACAGTGAATTCATACAACAGTCTTCAGTTGTTGTGTAGTTTTAAATCAGATACATCGGATCATGTTCTCCATATTCAAGAAAAAACATAAAGGCAATATCGACCTCAGTGAACTGGGCGCAGATATGCACTCGCATCTGCTGCCGGGTATCGATGATGGATCTCCCGATACCAATGTATCGGCAGAGCTGATCACAGGTTTGAAAGACCTCGGTTATGCGCGCCTGGTGACCACGCCGCATATCATGTCCGATATGTATAGGAATAACAAGGATACCATCTCCGATGCCTATGATCAATTGCGATCATCCTTCAACGGTAGTGAGCCCGCCCCTATGCGGTTCGCTGCCGAATATTACCTGGATGACCATGTTGATGAGCTGTTACAAAAAAATATTCCTCTGCTCACTATCCGTGATAACTGGGTATTGGTAGAATTCAGTTTCATCACCCCGCCGATGGACCTCAAGGAAAAATTGTTTGCCTTGCAAATAAAAGGGTATCAACCCGTGCTGGCGCACCCTGAACGATATACCTACCTCTCCACCAACAAGAAAATGTACGACGAACTGAAAGTGGCAGGCTGCCTTTTTCAGCTCAATCTCCTTTCCCTCACCAATTACTACGGCAAGCCGGTCAATGAACTGGCCCATTACCTCGTAAAGAAAGATTATATCGACTTACTGGGTACTGATCTGCATCACGATCGCCACCTGCAAGCCCTGCGATCTTCTCCCATTCTGACAGATCATGTCAGGCGCCTGCTCGATACAGGTAAGTTGCTGAATCCTACCATAAATTTTTAGTTCGATAACAAATACCGGCCTTTATACATATGTATGTATAACAGGCTGAAAGTGTTTGATTTGCGGTGTAAGGCCTGATCCTTGTTAATTATTTAGTTGAGATTACTCATATCAAATCTTAAACAATTAACATATCTTACCTGTAGTTATCAGTACACAAACCAATCGCTGTGAACGTATTCACTATTAAAGACCTGGAGAATTTGTCGGGCATCAAAGCGCATACGATCCGGATCTGGGAGCAACGTTATTCATTTCTGAAGCCCAAACGTACGGACACGAACATACGCTATTATAGCACCGATGAACTGAAGGCAGTGCTGAATATCGCATTGCTCAACAAGTACGGCTATAAGATCTCGCATATCGATAAGATGAGCGCGGAAGAAATGCGCCAGAAGATCATCGATCTGTCGCACGCAGAAGCGCAGCAGGAACGATTGATCAATGAGCTGGTTCAGTACATGGTTGACCTCGATATCCAGCGATTTGAAGACGTTCTCAATCAGTATATCCGCGCCAGGGGGATCGAGAGAACCATTACCCAGCTTATGTTTCCGTTCCTCGACAAGATCGGAATCCTCTGGATGACCAACTTCATTCAACCAGCACAGGAACATCTCGTGGCCAATGTGATCAGGCAAAAACTCATTGTGGGCATCGAGAATGTGCATAGCAGTATGCGCACCGATAAGATCGTAGTGCTCTTCCTCCCCGAAGGCGAATACCATGAACTGGGCCTTCTCTATATTTACTATCTTTTGAAGAGCAAAGGAGTGCAGGTGTTATACCTGGGCTCGGATGTGCCTGTACGTGATATGGAGTTCCTCGTTAATGCAAAAAGACCAGATTTTTTGCTTACCCATCTCACCAGTGTGCCCGCTAATTTCAGCATCGATAAGTTCCTCTCCCACGTTCACCAAACCATCCCCGATACCAAACTGGTGGTTTCCGGCCAGTTATCTGTTTGCTACCCCAGAAAGAGCTATCCAAACGTCGAATTCAAGAGAAGTTTACAGGAAGTTATGGAGTTTATTACCGGGCTGTAAGTCCCTGTAAATGTGTTTGTTGGACATTTTAACATAATCCGGTGAACAGTTAACGTTTATTCTGGCAATCTATGTTTAAATTTGTGTCGTAATTATTTAAACACCTTGAGCCATGTCGACGATAGAATTTAACCAAATGCTGGTGAAGAATGCAGACTTTCTCAAGCCTTTCGCAATTACTCTCACCAGGGACTCAGAATTAGCTAAAGATTTGTTCCAGGAGACTTTATACAGGGCTTTGGCTAATAAGGATAAGTACAACGTAGGAACCAACATCAAAGCCTGGCTGTACACCATCATGCGAAATATTTTCATCAATAATTATCGCAGGAAGGTTAAGCAGAATGTTATTTTCGATAGTACTCCCAACGAATTTTTGATCAATCAAAGCCAGGCAGTAACCATCAATGGCGCAGAAAGCACACTTCGATTGAAAGATATTCAGGCAGCTATTCATAACCTGCCCGAGATATTCAGGAATCCTTTCCTCTTGTACTTCGATGGATTCAAATATCATGAGATCGCTGAAATGCTGGATGAACCACTGGGTACTATCAAAAGCAGAATACACTTTGCCCGTAAATTGTTAAAAACACAGATACATCGCTTTTAAACTTTACGCGTAAGAGTATCTACCGGTTTCGATATTTTCGCTGGCGTGATACAGTTAACCAAATTGGTTAGCTTTATCACGCCTTTTTCTTTTTAAATCATTTTGACCCACACCAGAACATATCCAAATGCGCGAAAGCAGGCCCTCGTTATCGGGAGCGGCTTTGCCGGAATGGCTGCTGCCAGCTTCCTGGCACGTGACGGCTGGAAAGTGACGGTGGTAGAAAAACAATGCAGCCCCGGCGGAAGGGCCCGCCAACTGCAATCTGCAGGATTCTCCTTCGATATGGGCCCCAGTTGGTACTGGATGCCGGATATCTTCGAACGATATTTCAATCTCTTTGGCAAACAGGTGGGCGACTACTACCATTTGCAAAGGCTCGATCCTTCCTATCGCGTATATTGGCCGGAACATACCCCGTATCACATCCAGGTCAATAAATTCCCATAC
>JAGIAP010000422.1 GCA_017744805.1 Chitinophagaceae bacterium
TTGCATACTGGCAGCATTCAGTTGTAATAACGAGACCAAACCCACTGCACCCGGCGCCGATTCAACAAAGGTTGACACGACTGCCGCGGCCACACCTGCCGCCGCTCCGGCCACTACCCAGTTGGGAACTACAGACAGCACAGGCCTCAAAGAGAGATACTGGAAACTGATAGAGCTCAATGGTAAGCCGGTGAAAGCAGACAGCACGTTCATGAAAGAACCACATGTGATCTTCAAACAGGAAAAGAATGAAGTGCATGGTAACGGAGGCTGTAACGGATTTGGCGGCGAATATGAACTGAAAAGCCCCAACCGGATCAAGATCGAAAGATTGGTGTCAACTCAAATGGCCTGTCCCGCTCTGGACATCGAGAACAGATTCACAAAAGTGCTCACTACAGCAGACAACTATTATGTGAATGGAGATACGCTCATCCTTAACAAAGCACGCATGGCACCTCTGGCAAGATTTGTGGCAGTAGTAATGAAGTAACGGTGACCACTGCATATATTCATCCCCGGTATCTTTTACGGATCACCGGGGATTCTTTTCTTGATGTTTTTGTTCATGATCCAGCAACCACTGTTTCCGGTGTAGTCCGCCACCATAGCCTGTCAACTGCCCATCCTCCCCGATCACTCTATGGCAGGGCACCAGTATCGATATCCTGTTCATACCATTCGCATTGGCTACCGCCCTGATGGCTTCCGGCTTTTCCAGTTTTATCGACTGCGCCTTGTAAGAGCGTGTACTGCCAAATGGAATAGTGGTCAGCATTTTCCAGACTGATCGCTGAAAATCCGTTCCCGGCATGAACAAGGGCACAGTGAATACTTTTCTTTTCCCATCGAAATACTCATTCAGCTCCCGCTGTAATGGATCGAAGTGGGGATTGGTTCCCTGAACGATATTCGCATTCAGGTGCTTGCTCAACCATTTCAATTCCGTTTCCAACATCTTCCTGTCTGTGAACTCGAGCAGGCAAATACCCTGCTCCGTTGCACAGGCAAACATACTTCCCAGCGGGGTTTCCAGCCTGGAGATATGGATCACCTGTTTGTTTTTGCTATCGGAAGGCGATACGCCAAATACAGACCTGAAGGAATCCCCGAACCCACTCAGCGATTCATAGCCCGCATCATAGGCGGCTGCCGTAACCATTTCACCGTTCCTGATCTTCGTAAATGCCGTGTTCAGCCTGAACATCCTTTGCCAGGCATGGAAAGTGATGCCATGATTCTTCAGGAACCACCTGCGTACCTGGCTGGGCTCGAGGCCAAGCTGCACCAGGTCCCAATCTTTGATCTTGGTGGAAGGATCGTTCTGCAATTGCTGCAGCAATGCTTTGATCGGTTCCGGTGTTTCACCCTTCGCCTCCAGCGGATGACAGACCTTGCAAGGCCTGTATCCCCTGCGCATCGCTTCTGCCGTGGATGGCAGGAACTCTACATTCTCAGCCTTCGGCTTCCTCGCCGTACAGGTGGGCCGGCAGAATATGCCGGTTGTTTTTACTGCCGTGATGAATTGTCCTTCAAAGGAAGGGTCTTTATCCAGGATCGCCTGGTACATTCTTTCATTCGTCAACATCCTTTTCTCTTTTTTCTCAAAGGTAAAAGGGCGTACAGGTCCGGGCAACCGGAAAATTGACAACTATTTTTTGGGTGGTCTGCCTGCCGGAACTACCAGTTGTTCTCCTGGTCGCGGTTGGTCCTTTCCAGTGGCTTTGGCGGATTGGTCCTCCAGTCCTTATCATACCTTACAAAGAAAGCCAGCCACCCGGTCCTGGCCAGGCGCATCAGGTAAGGTTGCAACAGGAGCAACACCACTGCATTGATGCCCATCCACCAAAAGAAGCGGTTATCATACACGGAAAACCCGATCAATACCCACCAGGCTACGAATGTGGCTACACTGATGCCGATGGACAATGCATAACTCACATAACTGGATCCATAGTAGAAGCCCACTTCAATATTGAAGGGTTGTTTACATACAGGGCATTCCTCATGCATTTTCATGGTCTGCTTCAGGTTCCAGGGATTCTTGTTGGCAAACATATCTCCCTGTCTGCACCTGGGACATTTGCATTGCAGGAGCCTGAACAATCCGGGTTTTCCTTCCACTGCAGGTATATTCATATCATTTGAATGTGTGATCATATAAAACTATTTATCGAGTACTGATTTCCTGAATGTTTCCGGTGTTAGCCCCGTGTATTTCCTGAAGAACTTCGAGAAATAGGAATTATCCTCGAACTCCAGCTCCGACGCCACTTCGGCTATGCTCATATCTGCATTCACCAACAGGCGTTTCGCTTCCAGGATCACGCGGTCGCGGATCAGCTCCCCTGCCGCCTTACCTGTTACATGTTTACTCAGGGCATTGAGGTGATTGGGCGTAACGAAGAGCATGGCCGCATAATCCCTGGTCAGTTTCTTTTTCCTGAAATGCAGATCTATCAGTTTCTGGAAATTCTTCAACAATACCGAATTATATCCGGATGAGGTGGCTTTCTCCGCGGGCTCCGATAATCTGCTAACGTAAATGAATAGTTGTATCATCGCCGTTCTGATCATATCATCTTTCAACGCAGCACCGGAAGCCTCTTCCCTGAGGATGGTCTCCAAAAGCTGCACCAGTGATGCGCGGTCCTTCCCGGGGATATCGATCACTTGTTCGGCCGCGTTACCGGAAAAGAAACTGAACTGGTCGAGATAGCGCGCATTCATCAGCATGGTGCTGATATAGTTCTCCGAAAAATTGATGATATACCCTTCAGGGCTTTTTTTGAAATCCCAGGCATGAACTTGTCCCGGCGTCATGAAATAGATCTGCCCGGGCACTACGGTAAAATTGATGAAATCGATAGAATGACTGCCACTTCCTTCAGTAAAAAATACCAGGTGGTAGAATGAGTGCTTATGAGGGAAATGCAGGTCCTTATGCGCTTCCAGGTAATGAGAGAAACGATCCGTCATGAAATCGTTCTTCGTGACCGGGGTATCGGCGATACTGCAAATACTGTAAGTGGGAAGGAGCTGCTTTGCCATTGCATTGATTTCTATTGCAAAGCTATGAATAGTACGATGGCTGCGGAGGTAGTTTTTAGTGGGATTATGGTATTTTTTACTGATCCCGGAAAAATACCCGGCACCTGTTCCCGATCTTTCCTAATTTCTCTTCGAGATCAGCAGCTTATCGATCCTGGGCCCGTCCATATCCATCACTTCAAACACAAAATCACCCCATTCGATCTTTTCCCCGGGAACAGGGATATGATGGGTATTGTCCAGGAATAAGCCACTGAGTGTATTATAGCTACCGGTATTGTCATCTTCTTCGATATCGAAATAATGGAGGAATTCGAAGAAAGGATACTGACCATCAGCCAGCCAGCTATTGTGATCCCTTTGCTGAATGGAATATTCTTCCTGGTTGTACTCGGTGGAATCTCCCAGCAATGCATCCAGCACATCGTCCATGGCCACCATACCCTGAACGGTACCATATTCATCCACCACGATAGCATAATGCAATTTCTTTAGTTTGAATTGTTCCAGCACTTTGTACGCAGGGGTGGCTTCATGCACCATCAGAGGGGCACGCAGGTAATTGTCCAAACTGAAAGTATCGTTGCTGAGCTCATCGGGGAAGATATCTTTGACGGACACGATCCCGGCCAGGTCATCGAGGTTATTGTTGCGGCACACGAGGTAGACCGAATGTTTTTCCGAGCCGGCTTTTTTCTTGATGGTCTTGAGGTCATCATGCAGGTTGAACCAGATCAGATCGCCCCGGTGCGTCATCAACTCACTCACACGGCGGTCGCCAAGCGCAAATACCCGTTGCACGATCGTCTGTTCGATCTCATCGATAGCGCCGCCTTCGGCGCTCTCCTGCACGATGGCTTTGATCTCCTCCTCGCTCACGATGCCTTCTTTTTGCGCCTGCAATCCGAAGAGGGCCAGGAAGAGATCATTCGTTTTGGTGAGTAACCAGATGAATGGTTTTGTGATGATGGAGATCAACGTCATCGGTTTTGCTACCAATGCTGCGATCTTTTCCGGGAACATCAGGCCGATCCGTTTAGGCAATAACTCTCCAAAAACGATACTGAGAAAAGTGACGGCCATCACAATTACCGCTACAGCAATGGTATTGGCATAAGGCCTTAGCGGATCGATCTTTTCTATCGATTGTTTAAGGCTGATGGTGATGGTGTCTCCACTGAAGATACCCGTAAGGATACCGATCAGGGTGATGCCGATCTGTACGGTAGACAGGAATGTATTGGGACTGTTAGCGAGGTCCAGCGCTTTTTGCGCATTGCTGTTGCCTTTCCTGGCAGCCGCTTCCAGTTTGAATTTCCGGGAGGACACGAGCGCGATCTCACTCATGGAGAAAACGCCATTGAGAAGGATCAAAAACAGGATGATCAGAATTTCCATAGTATTTCAGCGTTCCCGCAAATTTACGGGGATCGGCGGAGGAAACCACGGGTGATGGTTTCATACCAGCAAGAAAGAGCACAAACAAATGATAAAATAGTACCATTTTATTCTGCTGCTTGTTTCTAGTTTAGCAGCACGCAATGCATCATCTCATCCGTTATGAAAAGATCGTTTTCCTGTTGTTTACTTTCCCTGTTTTTCATTATTCTTTTTTCCTGTAAAAAGAATAATGCACAGCAACCCGATCCACCCGCGCCTCCCGTCAATCAAACAGACGGCCGGTTCAATATC
>JAGIAP010000423.1 GCA_017744805.1 Chitinophagaceae bacterium
ACAGGCTTTAGGTTGATTGCTTTGGGGTTGACTTAAATTTTCCATGAAATAGGCGGTTTTTTGAATATTGGGTTACAAGAAAATGAAAAAAAATGAAATCTTAAAAAATATTAATTCACAAGGTCTTAGTAAACATATCATGAATACTTTAATACATACTAGTATGCCTGTGCGAACAGTACCCTTTGTTTGCTCGGATTGCCGGTAAGTACACATTTACCTTCTTCCAGCGCATTGTCAAGCGGGATACAACGGATGGTAGCCTTGCTCAACTCCTTGATCTTCTCTTCCGTTTCAGCCGTTCCGTCCCAATGGGCAGACACAAAACCAGTCTTGTTATTGAGCGTATCCATAAACTGATCCCAGGTATCTACGCGGGTGATATGGCTGTCCCTGAATTGGAGGGCCTTATTGAAAATGCTTTGCTGGATCTCGGTGAGCAATGCAGAAACTCTTTCAGTAAGCCCTTCGAGGGAAACGGTGGTCTTCTCTTTGGTATCCCTTCTGGCCAGTTCCACCACATTGTTCTCCAGGTCGCGGGCACCGATGGCGATACGAACAGGCACGCCTTTCATTTCATATTCGGCAAATTTCCAGCCGGGCCTTGAATTATCATTGTCGTCGAATTTCACGCGGATACCGGCGGCTTTGAAGCTGTTCACCAGTTCCTGACCTTTGGCATTGATCAGTGCACGGCTCTCTTCTCCTTTATAGATTGGAACGATCACCACCTGCAGGGGCGCGATCTTAGGAGGCAGGATCAGGCCATCATCATCACTATGCGCCATTACCAGGGCACCGATCAAACGGGTGCTCACGCCCCAACTGGTAGCCCATACATAGTCGAGCTTGTTTTCCTTGTCGGAGAATTTCACATCGAAAGCTTTCGCAAAATTCTGTCCCAGGAAATGGGAAGTACCTGCCTGAAGGGCCTTACCATCCTGCATCAGCGCTTCGATACAATAGGTGTCCACGGCGCCTGCAAAACGCTCACTTTCGGTCTTCACTCCCTTGATAACGGGAACGGCCATCCAGTTTTCCACGAAGTCTGCATACACGTCCAGCATCTTTACTGTTTCCTCCACTGCTTCCTTAGCAGTGGCATGAGCGGTATGTCCTTCCTGCCAGAGGAACTCGGCAGTGCGAAGGAAAAGGCGGGTTCGCATTTCCCAACGGACCACATTGGCCCATTGATTGATGAGGATGGGCAGATCGCGGTAGCTCTGGATCCAGTTCTTGTAGGTATTCCAGATAATGGCCTCACTGGTGGGACGGACCACCAGCTCTTCTTCCAGCTTCGCTTCGGGGTCAACCATCAGCGCGCCTTTTTTATTGGGATCGGTCTTGAGACGATAGTGTGTGACCACCGCGCACTCTTTGGCAAAGCCTTCAGCATTCTTTTCCTCAGCTTCAAAGAGGCTTTTGGGAACGAACAGGGGGAAATAGGCATTCACGTGACCCGTGTCCTTGAACATCTTGTCCAGTGCATCGCGCATATTCTCCCAAAGCGCGAACCCATAAGGTTTAATTACCATACATCCACGTACGGAAGAATGGTCGGCCAGGCTGCTTTTTATTACCAGGTCGTTATACCATTTCGAGTAGTCTTCGCTTCTGCTAGTGATCTCTTTGCTCATAGTTTCTTGATAATTTTTAACACTCCCCCCGCAACATTTTAATCGCCGTCACGGTCAATTTATTGTAATTTTAAATTGTGAAGTAAGCAAAAGTAGTACTTCGCATTGTAAAACGTTAAAATCACAACCATGAAGTCCCGGTTTATCCTCTTAGCAGTACTTATAGCAGCCGGTTTCACCAGTTGTTCAGTTTACAAATCCGGCCAAACCCCGGACGACGTTTATTATTCCCCTGAACGAACTGTAGTAGCCGGAAGCAACGGAGATGAATATGTGAATGTGAGAGACAGACAGAGCTCCCGCTACCAGTCATCTTCCCGCTACAACAATTACGACGACGATTATTATTACAATGATGATTCCTATCTCCGTATGAGAGTGCGTAACCCATACGCCTATTCCCGTTGGAGCATGTTCGATAATTATTGGAATGATTACGGCTTTTACGGAGGTTATACTCCGGGCTGGAGCCTTGGCTTCGGCTACAATAGCTTTTACAATCCCTGGAACAGCTTCTATAGCCCGATGTACGGATATGGTGGCTGGAACCATCGCTGGAACAGCTACTATTACTGGAACAATTATTATAACCCCTATTGCGGCGGCGGCATGGTGGTAGTGAATCCCAAGGACAATCCTGCGATGTACACCAAGGTGCGCAATTTCAATATGAGCAGTTATGGCGGCAATTACAATAACCGTAATACTTCTCTGAACAACAGGGGTAGCCGTACCAATTACAGGTTGCCTTCAGGTATCGGGGTTTACAACAATACCAATCGCACCACCACCAACTCTTACCGTTCAGGCAACAGTGGTGGTAGCAGCGGACGTTACTACACTCCCCGTGGCAATAATGGTAACGGTCGTCCGGAAAGGACCTACACTCCCCCATCCAATAATACCAGCACCTATGGCAGAAGCTCAGGCGGAAGTTATGGTGGCGGTAGCTCCAGCGGCGGAAGCAGCGGTGGTAGCAGTGGCGGTGGTGGTGGCGTAAGCAGGCCCGGCCGCAACTAATATTTATTGTTTGTATTCATCAAACTCTTCATAGCAGGAGGAACCAGGATTTAAGATCCCTTGAATTTTGCTTCCTCCTTTTTATTGGATCAACGTAAGGATCGCACAAAGGCAATAGCTACGATTATGAAAAAACAAGTTTATACAGCCCTCTTCCTCGCCTGCAGTTTACCTGCATTGGCACAGATCCCGGAAGACGCACTGAGAATGGGCTATACCGTACCCGGAGGAACAGCCCGCTCACAGGCCATCGGTGGCGCCAATGGTGCCCTCGGCGGCGATATCAGCACCCTGTTCACCAATCCTGCCGGCCTGGGTTTCTACAAAACCAGCGAGATCGTCCTCAGCCCCATGTTCGGGTTTTATAACGGCAAAGGAACTTTTCGCGGAACAGATTCAAAAGGAGAGGCCTTCAACCGCTTCAGCATGGGCACCTCAGGCTTTGTTACCGGTTGGACAGACCGTTACAGCAAATGGGGCAGCAAAGCCTTCGGTATCGCCATCAATCAAACCGCCAATTTCAATGGCATGGTCCATTACAAGGGCGTGAACGATTACAGCTCCTACAGTGAGAATATGGCCAACGAGTTCTTCAGGTACTATACATCGGAACGGGACAGGAACCCCAACCTCACAGACGCCCAGATCGTCGACAATGCACTCAGCGATAACAGCATCTCCCTGCTCACCAAGATGGGGCTCTATACCTACCTGGTAGATGTAGAAAGGGACCCAAGCGGAAAAGGCACCGTCTTCTCCCGCGCGGAAGAAGCTGGTATCCTTGACCAGGAAAAGACCATCAAAACAACCGGAGGCATCACAGAGATCGCATTGGGTATGGGATCGAATATGGGCGATAAGGTCTACCTCGGCGCCAGCCTCGGCATTCCCATCGTGAATTATAACAGGACCACCTATTACCGGGAAGCCGATGCAAACGGAGCAGGCAATAATGAATTCAACTTTAGTGATTTCAGGGAAGAATACAGCAGCAAGGGCGTTGGCGTCAACCTCAAACTGGGCCTGATCTACAGACCAGACGACCCGCTCCGCCTCGGCCTCGCCATCAATACGCCTTCCCTCTATGCACTGACTGATAAATTCAGCAGCAGCATGACCACCAATATCGATACGGCCACCGGCAATATCAAAGAGTTCTCCGTCAACAGCAGCGTTTTCTATAACAACACTGATCCACGGTTAAAGTACAATAACACCTCTCCCTGGCGCTTCATCGCCAGCGGCGCTTATGTATTCAATGCAGTGGAAGATGTATCCAAACAACAGGGCTTCATTTCCGCCGATGTAGAGTATGTGACCTATGGCGCTGCAAGGCTTCGCTCCGCAGGTGAATACGACAATCCGGATGAATCCCAGTTCTTCAAAGACCTCAACACTGTTATCAAAGGAGAATACAAAGGCGCATTCAATTTCCGTGTAGGTGGTGAGATGAAATTCAATACACTGATGACGAGACTTGGTTTCGCATATTACGGTAACCCTTACAAGGATGGCGCATTGAAAGCGAACAGGACCAATATCAGTGGAGGCCTTGGTTACCGCGATAAAGGCGTTTTTGTTGACCTCACTTATGTGCACAGTATTTACAAGGATGTGAATTTTCCCTATCGTGTAGATACGCGCGCCAATACGTTTGCAGAGACCACTCAGAACAACGGGCAGGTGATCCTCACCGTTGGATTCAAATTATAAAGTTCGCGTAGTACATAAATATCAAAAGCCCCCTATGGCAAGGGGGCTTTTTGATTTGTAAGGTTACTAAAACCTTAACCCTTCACTTTTGTCTCATTTATCGCAGCAATTTCGTGAATTCGGATACCTGAAATTGCCTGAGACGCGCGTAGTACAAAGGTCGGCTAAAACATTAAAATATTTCAGCATTTAACTTTTTATTGCAATAAATTGTAATAACTTCTGGTAGGCCTCAAAACATGCTTCAATACAGCACCTTAGATTTGCGGATACAAGGTATAAAATCCTTTTCTGGTTGGAAATAACCCTGCAAATTTTTTCTTCACATTTTGGAGATCGCCTGTTCACACC
>JAGIAP010000424.1 GCA_017744805.1 Chitinophagaceae bacterium
GCGTACACGATACCTCCGTCGGGATGCGTGTTTTTGGACAACTGTTCACCGAGGCCGGCGCCATAGAAAATATTATCTCCGAGAACGAGGGCTACATTATCGTTGCCGATGAAATCGGCGCCGATCACGAATGCCTGTGCCAGTCCGTTCGGAACGGCCTGTTCGGCATATGAGAATTCAAGTCCCCACTGCTTTCCATCGCCCAGCAGTCTTTTGAACTGCGGGAGATCATAAGGAGTGGAAATGATGAGGATTTCCCTGATCCCGGCCAGCATGAGGGTGGACAGCGGATAGTAGATCATGGGCTTGTCGTAGATAGGCATGATCTGCTTGCTGATGGCGTAGGTTATGGGGTGAAGCCTTGTACCTGAACCTCCTGCCAGAATAATTCCTTTCATCAGATAAAGCTGTTTTAATGAGTATAAATGACTGAATGAATGCTCAAAATAATAAGAAAGCGCCAGAAAATACGGGTAAAAATTGAAGAGGGGCCTTCTTCACTTCGGTATTGGATGTGAAAAAGACCCCTCCTTCAGGCAATGGACCGTAGTCCCCGCCTGAGTTCTATGGAACAAAGAAACGAACGATATAATACACGATGGCGGCCATGATAGCGCTCACCGGAATGGTGAGGATCCAGGCCCAGAGCAGGTTGATGGTAACCCCCCAGCGTACTGCAGACAAACGTTTGGTAGCGCCTACACCCATGATGGCACCTGTAATGGTATGGGTGGTGCTCACCGGAATGCCGAGATGCTCGGTGAGGAACAGGGTAGCGGCGCCGGCTGTTTCTGCAGCCACGCCCTCCAGTGGAGTTACCTTGGTGATACGGCTTCCCATGGTCTTAACGATCTTCCAGCCACCACTCATGGTACCGAATGCGATGGCGGTGAAGCAGGCCAGGGGCACCCAGTCGGGAACATTCTTTACACTGTCCAGGTTGCCATTGGCCACCATGGCGGCAGCGATCAGGCCCAATACTTTCTGGGCATCGTTACTACCGTGGCCCAGGCTGAACAGGGCAGAAGAGACCAACTGTAATCTTCTGAACCAGCTATCTGCTTTATATGGGTTTGCCTTCCGGCATATGTTCACAATGATCAATGTTATGATCAGCGACACGATCATACCTATCAGTGGTGCACCGAAGATGAACAGGAAGATAGGTACCACCACACTGTAATTGATCACACTCACTCCATCTTGCGCAAAATGGCCCACATGCGCCAAAGCCGCTCCCATAAAGCCTCCCAGCAGGGTGTGCGAAGAAGAGGAGGGGATCCCGAACCACCAGGTAAGGAGGTTCCAGATAATGGCTGCCACCAATGCCGAGAAGATCACCGGCAGGGTAATGAAGTGAGAGTTGATACTTTTGGCAAAGGAGTTACCGATCTTGAACTCTCCGATCCAGTATTTGGCAATAAAAAAAGCAGCGAAGTTGAAAACCGCTGCCCACAGTACTGCCTGGAAGGGCGTGAGTACTTTCGTAGACACAATAGTGGCGATGGAGTTGGCTGCATCATGGAATCCATTGATGTAATCAAAAACCAGAGCCAGTACAATAATGACAACCAGAAAAGTCATATAGGCTCGGGTTATGCGTATTTAATGATGATGGATTCGATCACATTGGCAGCGTCCTCACATTTGTCTGTAACGATCTCCAGTACCTGGTAGATCTCTCTTTTCTTGATCACCTCTTTGGCGTCTGGTTCTGTTTCAAACAAGCGGTCGATGCTCATATCGAAAATATCATCAGCCTGGTTCTCTATGCTGTTCACCTTCACCAGTGCATCTGTGATACGGCGCATATTCTTCATATTACGCAATTCGATCACAGCATTCTTGATCTGCTCGGATCCCTGCTCGATCAGGTCAGCCATTTTCTGGATGCCCTGATCATTGGGGTTCACCTTGTAGAAATTGATCTTTTTGGCAGAAGAGAAAATATAATCGGCGATATCATCCAGCGCGGTGGCCAGGTAGTGGATGTCCTCACGGTCGAATGGAGTGATGAAGTTACGGCCGAGCTCGGTAAATATCTTGTGCGTGAAATCATCATTTACATGCTCGAGGTCTTCTATCTGGGCAATAATGGCGGCTCTTTTGTCGAAGTCGGGTTCTGTAACCACTTCTTTCATCAGCTTGCCCATTTTTGCTACCGTGTGTGCTACCTGTTCAAATAACGAATAGAAAATCTTATCCTTCGGCATAAAGATCTTCATGATGGAATTCAGGCCCATTTGATCAAAATTTGCGGCAAAAATAGAACTATTAAGCCGGAGATAAAGTAGCCGTTAATTGGTAATAATTTCTTAACAATGCCCATTTTCCGGACCCTTACCTTTGCTGCCAATGTTACCAAAATATGAAGAAATTGTTACGCATCTCCGGAATAGCCATCTTGACTGCTTTCTTGCTTATTTCGCAAAAGGTTGATGCTCAGTTTCTTATGGATATGATTGACACTTCCAAGGATATGGGGCGCGGCATGCTTTCCATGTTCAAGCGGTTCGATCATATCAGGATCGGCGGATATATGCAGCCGCAGTTCCAAATTGCCGAAGCGAAGGGGGCAAAAGGGTTCAGTGGGGGCGATTTTGCTCCCCGTTCCAATAATCGCTTCATGCTTCGTCGCGGCCGGGTGCGTTTCGATTATGGCCACTTCAATGAAAAGGACCAACCCACCGTTCAGTTCGCGATTCAGTTCGACGGAACGGAAAGAGGCGTCAATATCCGTGATCTCTGGGGAAGGGTGTTCGAGAATAAATGGCAACTTTTCATGGTCACCGGTGGTATGTTCGCGCGGCCATTCGGCTATGAGATCAATCTTTCTTCCTCCGACCGGGAAGCGCCCGAGCGTGGCCGGATGAGTCAGACCCTGATGAAGACAGAGCGGGATATGGGCGCAATGTTGTCTTTCGAGCCCCGGGTGAAGAACCATTCTTTACGCTATCTCAAAGTAGACCTTGGCGCATTCAATGGCCAGGGACTGACGGGGCCGAGTGAATACGATAGTTATAAAGATATCATTGCGCATATTGGCCTCAAGCCCTATCCTGTTACTTCCAACCTTACTTTCTCTGGGGGTGTTTCCATTTTACAGGGCGGGCTTGCCTCTCCAACAAAATATATTTACAGGATGGGAGATGGTGCCGCTGGTAAACAATTCCTGGTAGATTCTTCCGAAGACAATAAAGATGGTAAGTCCCCTCGTGAATACAGGGGCGCAGATATGCAATGGAAGCTCAAAACAAAATGGGGCAACAGCGAGTTTCGTGCCGAATACTGGTTCGGAACACAAACAGGTTACGCCAATACCACAGAAACGCCGGGCACGCTGCTCAACGATCCTTTCTACGTAAGGAAATTCAATGGCGCATTCATTTGTTTTCTCCAGAACATTGTGAATGCTGCTCACCAGGTGGTGGTGAAATACGATTGGTACGATCCCAATACTTCGGTCAAAGGCAAACAAATTGGCGAGCCGGGAACAAATCTCAGCCCGGCTGATATTAAATACAGCACACTTGGTTTCGGTTATGTGCATTATATCAATCAAAATCTCAAACTGCTTCTCTGGTACGATCATGTAACAAATGAGTCAACTTCCCTCAATGGTTACACGGAAGACCTCAAAGACGATGTTTTTACCTGCCGCCTCCAATTCCGCTTCTGATACGGGTTTTGACGAATCGGTTAATATTCCCGTAACATTGGCGTAATGTTCAGGTAATACTAAAACAGGTCCGGATGCCAGTTAACAATTCGGTAATACTGCGTTAACATACGGATAACAGGGCACAGATACTTTTGCCGCACATTAAATAGACTGTTGTGAGCAAAAAGTATTACTTTTTAACCTCTTTTTTGTTTTTATCCCTCTTTGTCTCAGCTCAATCAATTCGCCTTAACGGCAGAGTGATCAACTCAAAAAACGAAGCATTGGCAGGAGCCTCTGTCAGTGTTGAAGGTATCGCCCGCACAATTGTTGCGGATATCGAAGGCCGCTTTTCAATCAATCTCGAAGCTGGAAAAAAATACTCCCTCAAAGTTTCCAGCGCAGGTTACAACACAAAAGTTCTGGAAGACCTTGAAGTAAAGTCTAATGAGGATAATAACATTACTGTTGTATTGGAGAACAAGACCCTTGAAGAGGTTGTAGTAAAGAGCTCTGTAAGAAAGGAAAGCACGAGTGCTCTCGTTAACCTGCAAAAGAACAACACTTCTTTATCAAGTGGTATTGCAGCAGACTTCATCAAAAGGACTCCGGATAGGAATACCGGTGAGATCCTTAAGCGAGTGAGCGGAACCAGTATCCAGGACAACAGGTTTGTTATTGTTCGTGGTTTAGGTGACCGTTACAACACAGCCTTTATCAATGGCGCACAACTGCCCAGCTCTGAGCCCGATAAAAGGTCGTTCTCCTTTGATGTGATCCCTGCCAATGTAGTTGATAATATCATTATCAACAAAACAGCAACTCCGGATCTTACAGGAGAGTTTGCCGGTGGTCTGGTACAGGTAACAACAAAGGATATTCCTACCAAGAACTTCCTTACGGTAGGGGCTTCTATGGGTTACAATACCAATTCCACTTTCAAGGATTTTTACAGCAACAAACGTGGAAGCACAGATTGGATGGGATTGGTACTCAGAAATGGTTTCACTCAAAATGCAGACGTATCCTTGAATGGGGGTGGCACAGCCTCACGT
>JAGIAP010000425.1 GCA_017744805.1 Chitinophagaceae bacterium
AGACAGACCTCCACCTGATTGCTGCGGGAGGATTACAATGTAAACTTACGCGTACCGATAAAAATCAGATTGTAGTATTTTCTTTACAGTCAACGGAATTCATTATATTCATTCAGTCAAATACCAGTCCATATAGCCATTTACCTTTTCTAATATGCCTGTAACCACAAGGATCTGCCATGCTCTGCTGCTGTTCTTAGTTCTTAGTGTGCCCATTCGGGTTAGTTGTCAGCAAGTTCCTGTTTCAGACCCTTATATTTTAGTAAATTCTCTCAATGATAACAGCGGCCTGCCACAGAATTCCATCATTTCACAATACATCGATACCAGCTCGGGAATGCTCTGGCTGGCCACTTTCGGAGGTCTTGTCAGATATAATGGCATCTCCGTGAAATCCTTCGATAACCATCAGCACGATTCCCTGCTGACCAACAAGCTCGTGAACATGTTCAGGACATGGAACGGTGATGTGTATGCGTCGAATATCCATTCACAACTACTGAAGATCGGGCCACAGGATATCACCATCAACCAGTCGCTCACCTGGATATGGCAGCAATACAATATCTATATCTGGTTCCGGGGCGTTCTGAATTCCACCAATCAGATACAACGGTTGGGCATCAGCGCTTTTGGCAGGCACGCCTGGTATCCCGGCCAACAGAACTGGATGGCAGGTAACTATGATGCTTATGTGACCGCCATTTCCAATAACCGGTTTGCCGTTCTCAGCCGGAAAGATGAACTGCTGATCTATGCAGACAGCCTTTTGCAGTTCCGGCAGCCCCTTCCTTTTAAAACGGATTCTGCCAAACTATTTTTCTCGAAAGGGCTCCTGTATGTGTTGGACGATCAGTTGAATGGGGTTTGTTACGATGTTAGTGGCAAGCAACCGGTACTGGTTCCCGGCGCATTCGACAGGGTGAAATTGTTTCGTGGTAAGCCCAAAGGCAATACACAACTTTATTACAATGAGCTCAATGATCAGGCAGTGCTATCCGCCGGCAGGGAACTGATAGTGCTGGGAGCTGATGCAAGCGGCCTGTTTCCGGCCCACCAGTTGCATATCGGCGACTTGCCCAGGTCTATCAGCGGTATCCTTTATTATCCCAAACGCCGTACACTTTTTATCGGCACCACTACTGAAGGGCTCTATGTTTACAGGCAGAATTATTTTCAGAACCTGGTAGCACCGGACCTGGCCCTGAATGTCAACAGCACCTATGCCAAAATACTCAGGGACAGTACGCACCTGCTCACCAGCCGGGGTGTGACCTATGACCTGTCCAATAACAGTGCGACCTATGCGAAAGCACTGAACAGCATGGCATCGCCATTTTCCCGCGATTCCGCAGGCGGTTATTATTTCTGTAACGATAGTACGGTTCAGTACCAGCCTGCCTCGGGCGCTCCCCCGCAACTGTTGTACAAGCGACCAGACCTGGGAAAGAAAGACAATATGGTCCGTTTTGTGTGGTTCGATGAAGGTACAAAGCGGTTATGGATCATGGAAACCTACCAGTGGGGCTATTTCCAGAATGGCCGCTACTTTGTAAGCGTACATTCAAGGAGTAAATTACCCGTGGCCTCTTATTTTGCCAGAAAGGACAAAGAGGTATACCTGGCCACTGAACAGGGATTGGTGATACTGAGGGATACGGGTAGCCGCTGGACCTATGTTACCGAAACCCGCAATATGGAAACCCGTTTTGTGGCCACCGATCCCAAATTGCCCGTCTGCTGGTTCAGCACCTACGGATATGGATTTGGGGCCTACCTGCCGGAAAAAGGAAAAGTGGTTTTCTTTCCGCAGGATTCCGGCAAATATCTTTCCACGACTCATGCCATGATCGAAGACGATCAACAGAATTTCTGGATGCCCACCAATAAAGGCCTGTTTCGTACCCGGAAATCCCAGTTGATCAATTTCATCGAAGACCCTTCTTCCGGCAATACCTTATATTATGATTATTTCGACAGGCAGGATGGACTGATCACCAATGAGTTCAACGGTGGGGCACAACCGATCTATACCTGGTGGAAAGATGAATTGCTCCTTTCCACCATCAATGGCGTACTCCGCTTCAACCCGGCTGAGATACCGGATAACGGGCAGACGGAACCGCTTTTTGCGGACTATGCACAAACACGCTACAGGAAATATATCAAGCCACCTGCAGCAGGTCAGCCCTGGGAGTTCGACAAGGAAGAAAGAGTAGTGAGCTGGGCATTCAATAAAGCCTGTTGGGGCAATCCTTATTCCCTGCGCCTGGAATACAAGCTGGATGATCAGCCGGAATGGAAAGTGATGGAGGGGAACAAACTGGTTACAGGTTGGGAGCGGATCGATGGAGGTGACCATACCCTGCGTATCCGCCAGTACAATCCGGCAGAAGGGGAATTCGTAGAAAAAAGCATTCTATTCAGCATCGGCCTTTACTGGTATGAGACCTGGTGGTGTTGGCTATTGGCCATTTTGTTATTGGTGGTTGGCATCGCCCTGCTGACTTTCCATTTTTCCAAACTCAAGAGAATGCTGAAAGTGAGCAGGAAGAAAGATGAGGTATTGTCCGAGACCCTGAGCCTGATGGAAGAGGGCAATGCCATGCTGAATGCATCCAACCTGTACAAGTCGAAAATGGTATATGTGCTGATGCACGATATCACGGTGCCGGTGGCCAGTATCGAAAAGGTGTCCGGAATGATCTACCGCAATATCGAAAAAGTGAACCCGGATACCATCAAAACAGTGATGAAGGAGATCAACGATGCCACCCGCAACCTGCTGATCCTTTCAGACCAGTTGATCCAGTGGTCGAATATCCAGGATACGGTAGATAGCTCCTCTGTGGAGCCCGCTGATATCCATGCAGTGGTGGAAGAGATCCGGGAAGAACTGGGGGATCGCTTCCAATGGCGCAATAACCAACTGATCAACCATGTACCGGAGGATATGCAGATACAGACCAAGGTACACCTGCTGCACCACCTGTTGTTCAACCTGGTGCTCAATGCCAATAAGAACATGAAGGAGGGAGTGATAGAAGTGGAAGCATCGCAAACCCAGGGGTATACGGTGCTGATCGTGAAGGACAATGGCAATAGCATGGATACAGAGTTGCGGGAGCTGCTGATCTCTGCCTCGGCCTCCAATGATTCTTCGGCCGTTTACTCGGGCCATAAATTATGGCATATCGGTTACCAGATCATCTTCGACCTGGTACAACTGATGAGAGGGGAAATAGAGATCAAAGCAGGCAGTAATGCTACCGGCCTGATCATTGCCATAGGCCTTCCTCCACTGCACGACATAGGAAGAAAATAAGCTTACATGAAATTGTGTAAACGCGCCATCTCATGCAATTCGATGATATTGCGGGCGTTCACCTTTTCCAGCAGGCGATGCTTGTAAGTGGCGATGGTGCTTTGTTTAACACCGATATCGGAGGAGATATCCTTCAACCTTTGTCCTTCCAGGATCTGACGCAAAACCTGTTGTTCCCTTTTGGAAAGGCTGAGGAATGGGTTAGGCTCGGTGGGGGTGCTTGACTTACTGTCAGATGCATGCATCGCCCTGTATTGTTTTACCAGTTTGCTCTCGAAGATCTGACCGCTCAATACGGTCTGGATCGCATTCAATATTTCAGTCTCTTTTGAATCCTTTACAAGAAAACCACGGATGCCGGCTGCATAGAGCTGGTTCACATGCTTCAGTTTATTTTTGGTGGTGACGATCAAAATGTACATGGAAGGGAAACGTTGCACCGTTTCTTCAATAAAGTCCATCTTATTACTCATATCATCGTCCATCAGTTCCAGGTCCCAGATGGCAAATGAGAACCGCTGACCCTGCTGGTCCAGGATCTCTTTCAGATCCTTCATGGTATTTACGATCTTATAGTTACTGTCGCGGAAATGGAGGTCCATGAAGAGGGTATAGCCCATATTGGTAAGACCGTGGTCTTCGGCTATGAGGAAGTACTCAGAAGTAGGCATATGGTAATGGTTTTATGATTGCCGGCCGGAAGACCAGCTAGTTCGGTTTTTGCACAGGGTCGGTTGGGTATTTGTATTCTGTGGCTCTTTTAAAGATAAACAAATAATGTGTTTCGACACTGTTTTAAGGCTTGTTTTGTAATATGTTGTTCAGTTATGTACAAAAGATTACAGATCATATTTAAACAAATTGATCCGGATCAAGTGACATATAATGGGACGTTTGACCACAAAGTGGGAATGTTTAAAATAGTATATTTAGGCCTAATATATCAAAAGGGTAATTTTTATTGGAAATCTAAAATCACCGAATTATGAAAAAATGGATGGCTATTCTGGCGACCACGATGCTTGTATTTGTGGCCCTGCAATCATGTAAGAGCAAACCTAAGGATGCAGATCTGCAACAGGCGGCTACCGCAGCCGTAGCTGCGATCACCAATATGGGCCCCACACCCATGATCTCCGTTCAGAACGGCGTAGCAACCCTCACCGGTGAAGTAAAAGACGAGAGTGCCAAAACAGCTTTCGCCACTGCCGTAGGAGCAGTGAAAGGTATCAAGGAAGTAAACAACCAACTTTCCGTGATGCCACCCGCACCAGAGCCCACCACTGCACCCGTAACAGTAACAGCCGATGATGCACTCAACAAGGCTGTGGCCGGTGTACTCAAAGATTTCAACACCGCAAAAGCAGAAGTAAAAGAC
>JAGIAP010000426.1 GCA_017744805.1 Chitinophagaceae bacterium
GCGTACCACGGATGCGATCATTGTTCAGGGCGAAGTCAATCCCTCCATCAAGCGAGAGGGTGGTCTCCCATTGCAGATCGTCGTTACCGAGTTGTGATGGTGTCATACCCGGCTGCTCATAATACGGGGAGGCAGAATAGAGTGTTTGATAGTCGTTATTGCCCAGTTGCTGCGATCCTGATTTGCCAAAGGAAGTACGCAGTTTGAGGTACGAGAAGGCTGGCAGGCTTCTTTTTACAAAATCTTCCTCAGAAGCTACCCATGCTAAAGCACCTGAAGGGAATATGCCCCATCTTTTGTTGGGACCAAACCTCGAAGAACCATCCGCGCGGAACGTGAAGGTAGCGAGGTATTTATTATCGTATTTGTAATTGAATCTGCCAATGGTGGAAGCCAACGCGTTGGAAGTAGCGGTAGATGTAGGTTTCATGGGCGTAGTTCCGCTGCTCAGGTTGATCATGATATCCTGGTCGGGAAAATTCTGCACGCCGGTATAGAAATCTTTATAGATACTTTTTTCCATCAGGAAGCCTGCCATCGCTGACAGTGAATGCACTTTATTGAACAGGCCGGTATAGGTAGCCATGTTCTCGAAAGACGTGGTGGAGGTTTCACTGTTACGCATAGTGGCCTGTCCTTTGTGCGTGGTGTACACCGTTCCTTCGCGCAGGAAACGGTCTGCGAGGCTATTGCCGTAGTTCACAGAAAAGTTGGTGCGCCATACAAGTGACCTTAATAGTTTCACTTCCACATAACCGGCAGCATTGAGTGATTTCCGGTCTGAGAGATTTTTATTTTTGAGAGAAGTGAGCGGGTTCTCTTCGTTGTAACCGGGATCGAATATTTTTCCTGACTCGTCGTACATGGGAAAATCCGGACGGAAGTTCCAGATCTTATCGATCATATCGTCTTTATTATTGAGCTTCGAATAGGATCCGCTGAGACGGATACCGGTTGTGATCTTCTCACCTACCTGTGTATCGAAATTGAAACGTCCGGAGAATCCTTTTCGATTGCTTCCATCGATCACTCCCTGCTGATCTACCACGCCAACGGAGAGATAGTAGTTGGAAGCCTGATTGCCACCGCGGACAGACACGTCGTATTTCGCTTCGATGGCATCCTGTGCCAGCTCATTCCACCAGTTGGTATTGCCATTGAAGAAGGCCGTGGATTTGATGGGGGTGGACATATAATCCACTTCTGTTCCTGTAACGATCTTATCGTAATCGAGCAGCAGTGAAATACCGCCGGAAGTAACCCCGGTGCCCATGGTGCTGTAATAATTACGGGTAGCATCGAGCATCACTTTTTTGAACTCTTCGGTATTCAACATACGAAAGCCATCGCTTTGTTTCTGGATACCGATATCGGTAGAGAGCTCGATAATGGGCTTTTTCGTTTTCGATCCTTTTTTGGTAGTTACGATCACTACGCCGTTGGCTGCGCGGGAACCATAGATGGCCATGGCAGATGCATCTTTAAGGATATCGATGCTTTCTACATCGCGCACATTGAAATCGTACAATACGCTGGCGATATCTGATCCGTTCGCATTCAGTTGCGGGATGCCATCGATCACCCAGAGCGGCTGGTTATTGCCGGTAAGGGAGGATGTGCCCCTGATCTGAATGCCGACAGCCGCGCCGGGAGCGCCATTGGCCACCATCACATTCACACCGGCAGCCTTGCCCTGGAGCATGGCGGCCATATCGGCATGTGGCGGTGCCCCTTCGAGATCTTTATCAGTAACGCGGGCTACCGAGCCGGTGTAGTCCTTCGCTCTGGACGTTCCGAAACCGATCACCACTATTTCCTCCTGTGAGCGACTGCCTTCTTCCATGGCCATATTGATCACTTTCTTAGTGCCGATGACCACTTCTTTGGTGACCATGCCAACATGGGAGAATACCAGCACTTTCGCTTTATCGTCGATATGCAGGGAGAATTTTCCCTGCTGGTCTGTGATCGTTCCTTCCTTCGATCCTTTCACCGTTACGCTGACGCCCGCCATGGGTTTGTCATCAGGCCCGGTGACGGTTCCGGTGACCGGCTCTGGTGCCGGCTCTTCGGGATACACGAGGATCCTGGGCGGCGCCTCCGGTTTATGTGTAATGATCACCGTGTTCTGCACGATGGTATAACTGAAGGGTTGGCCTTCGAAGCATTTATCGAGCGTTTCAGTGAGCCCCGCATTGCTGAGGGAAACCGTTACGGGTTTGGCCTTCTTCAACAATCGCTCATTGAAAAAGAATTGCATACCCGTTTGCTTGTTGATGACGGAAAGCACTTTTTCCAGCGCATCATTTTTTGCTTCGAGCGTTATTTTCTGCCCATAGCTCTCTGCGTAGCTGTGGATGCAGAAGAAAAGGATTAGAAAAGCAGTCAGCTTCATGATCAGCAGCATTTTGGTGATCATTCCACCAGCCCTGGGGGAATAGTGGAAAAGAGGAAATTTTAAAAGCATACCTTTGCTTCAGTTTTGGTTAAAGAATCGCTTGTCGCCATCACTGGCGATGCAGTTGTATGTCAGATTACAGCAGAGCGGTTTCTGCCAAAGCCCGCCGGCAGTGCTTCCTCACTTCCGGCTTTCTTTTTTAGCAGATACGCCAATTAAGGTTTAATGATCACAGATTTGCCTTCAACGGTAGCTTTGATGTCGCTATACCGAAGTATTTCGAGGAATTGGTCAAGGTTTACGGATCGCGGGAATGAGCCACTGAAACGGTCAGCCGGCATACCTTTGGGGTATACAGCTTCCATATCGTACCAGCGTTCCATCTGACGCATCATGGATGCGATATCGGTGCTTTTGAAACTGAACAATCCATTCTTCCAGGCGATCTGTTGCTGCACATCCACCTGTTTTACCTGGATAGGTTTCCGCTGCTGAGCGGGAAACAATATGGCCTGCTGGCCGGGATCCAATACCACATTGCTTTCTGGCGAGGCCCCTCTCAGCACCTTCACAGATCCATTCACCAGGGTGATGGCTGATGCCTCTTCATTTTCATAGGCATTGATATTGAAAATGGTGCCCAGCACCTGGATCTCCGCTTCATTGGTTTGCACGATGAAGGGTTTGTTCTTGTCGGGCGCCACTTCGATGTACACCTCCCCTTCTATACTGATCTTCCTTGTATCTCCGAAGCTGGTAGGGAAACGGATGGAACTGGCGGCATTGAGCCAAACCTTCGATCCATCGGGCAGCGTCAGTTGATATTGGCCTCCTTTGGGGGTAGACAGTTTATGCCTGGTGACCGGTGCTCCTTCCGGAAATTGTTTTCGCGAGTTTGGATCCTGGTGGATCGCTGAATAGTCGAGCATGGCTTTGGTTCGTTCGATACTGCTGCCAAATTCGATATCCACTTCTGAATTTCCTTTACTGTCGAGCCTGATAGTATTGCCGTTATCGAGTTCCAGTATGGCTTTGTCTGAACCAGGCGGTACGGGATCTGCTTTTTTCTCCGTGTTGGTTTCGTTGGCAGCCAGTGTCTGGTCCGGATTTCCAGTTTTCTGTACCAATAGCCACCACGCAACGGCCGCAACCATAACGAGTATGGAAGCCGCCGCTATCCATCTTCGTATTGGAATTACTTTCTTCAGTTCAGTCTTTTCTTCCATGGCAGCATCTTTACTGCTGCCTGCCTGAAAGATGGCCTGCAGCATGGCATCGGCCGTTCCTTCAGGGAAAGACTGAGGATCGAGTGTATCCGGATTTACCCTGGAGATCCATTCTTTGAGGATGGCATCATTTTCCGGCTGTTGCAGGTATTTGAACAACTGTTCTTTTTCAGAAGCCGATGCGGAACCGTTGAAGAACCGGGTCAATAGCCAATCCAGGGATGGTATGTGTTGATCCATATTGCAGATGGGTATATCACAAAGAGGCCTGGAAGGAAACAGGTGGGTTAATGGGAAAGAAAATATTTCCTGTTTTTTAGTTGTCTGATGGGAATATTACCTGCAGATCATCGACAGCAGGACGATCGCCAGTTCGATCCTGGCCTGGCAATAGGCGCGGATGGAGCGCATAGCCAGTGCCAAATGCACCTTGACTGTTTCAGGCGAGAGCTTCATGATCTCGGCTACTTTGTTGCGTGGGAGTTGTTGTTCCTTATTGAGCCGCCAGGCTTGTTTTTGCTGGGGCGGCAGGGCATCCACCGCTTCGCGGACAATGATGGCGAATTCTTTTTGCTGCACCAGGTCTTGCAGTTGCTGATTGAAAAGCCAGTCGGCCTCTTCAGTATCTTTCAAAACAATGTTGTAACGCGCAATAGCTTTCAGGGTTTTGAAAGCGCGGTGCCGTACCATGGTGGTGATATAGGCTTCGATATTCTCTATTTGCGGAAGATCGGTCCTTTTGACCCAGAGTTTGAGAAAGACTTCCTGTACGGTTTCTTCGGCTAGTACATTAGACTGAAGCAGGGTTAATGCAAGGGTATAGGCCCGGTTGCGGCACTGGTTGAAAAGTTGGGCAAATGCTTCCTGGTCTGAGCGTGCGATTCGTTCCAGCAGCAGTTGGTCATTGTATGGTTGAGCGGCTAACAATGGGTAGGGGTGATTGTTATTGCAATAGTAGGTGAAATAAATAAGTCTAAAAAATTGAGTGGTGCGCCTTTTCCGGGCAGACTTGTCAGAATCCCATAACATCGATT
>JAGIAP010000427.1 GCA_017744805.1 Chitinophagaceae bacterium
GAACGCGCCGGGATCGCCAGATCAACTCTCCAGTTGATTGAAAGAGGAGAACCGGGAGTGGCTTTAAGTTCGTATTTGAAAGTGCTCTTCGTACTTGGCCTGGAGAAAGATCTCCAGAATGTGGCAGCAAACGATCCACTGGGCAGAAAGCTCCAGGATGCCGGCTTGCTATCCGGTAAAAGGAAAAGATAATCAATGGCAAAGTCTGTAAAAAATATAAAAAGGATACTGGTCTATGCAGATTGGCAGGAACTGAATGGTGCCAAGCTCATGGGAACGCTCCAGGCCGAACAGGTCAGGGGCAAAGAAGTATTTTCATTTGAATACTCGAAAGAGTGGCTCGGCCTCGGGGCAGCCGTAGTACAAAATCTGGACCCCGATCTGGGCCTGTTCTCCGGCCCTCAATATAACCATGATACCAAACCGAATTTTGGCCTGTTCATGGACTCAGCCCCAGACCGCTGGGGGAAAGTGTTGATGGAAAGACGGGAAGCATTACAGGCCAGAAAGGAAAAGAGAAAGCCAATTCCCTTGATGGAAAGTGATTATTTACTGGGGGTGTATGATCTCTACCGCATGGGAGGACTCCGGTTCAAACTGGATGAAGATGGAGCTTTTCTCAATGACGATCCTAAAATGGCAGCGCCACCAATGACCTCTCTTCGCACGCTTGAAGAAGCGAGCCTCCGGATGGAAGAAGATGATGCGGTGGAGGATCCGGATTTTTCAAGCTGGCTACAACTATTGATGTCTCCGGGATCTTCACTGGGGGGCGCCAGGCCTAAAGCCAGTGTGATCGATCCGCATAAGCAATTGTGGATAGCCAAATTCCCCAGCAGGAAGGATGAAAGGGATATCGGAGCCTGGGAAATGGTGGTCAATAAGCTGGCAATGAAAGCTGGCTTGAATGTCAGTGAAGGCGAAGCCAGAAAATTCACTCAAAGTAATCATACCTATCTTACCAAAAGATTCGACCGGATACTGGACAAACGCCTTCATTTCGCATCGGCCATGACCTTGTTAGGATATATGGATGGAACAAACGGAACGGCAGGTGTCTCCTATTTGCACATCGCAGAGTTCATCATGAGAAATGGAAGCCAGGTAGAAAAAGATCTCGAAGAGTTGTGGAGGAGGATAGTGTTCAATATTGCGGTGAGCAATAGTGACGATCACCTGAGAAATCATGGATTCATTCTTACCAACAATGGTTGGGAACTTTCTCCTGCCTACGATCTCAATCCTATTCCTTTATCGAGAGGGCTGAATCTGAATATATCAGAATTCAGCAATGAGCTCGATCTCGATCTGGCAAGAGAAGTAGCCGAAAAATTCAGGGTAGGAAAGAAACGTGGTGAAGAGGTCATCGATGATGTATTGAATGCAGTGAGCAAATGGAAGGAGGCTGCTACTAAGCTGGGTATTTCAAGAAATGAGATCCAGGCAATGGGATCGGCATTCATCGCATAAAAAAAGCCTCGCCCGAAGGCGAGGCGAAACACAACCTCTATACTGAGACACAACCATATATGAACACAAACTTTGGTACCATTCATTCTTCTTCCTCATTTCTCGTATAATTCTTCTACTTCGCTACTCCTTCATTACCTCTCGTTCTCGCCAATTCGATCTCTGCACTGAGGTAATCGAATATCGATTCCAAATAATTCAATTGGGCTGCTGTCAAAGCCAGTTCTGCATCGGTCAGTTCCAATCTTGAGGTCACTCCTTTCGCATATCTGTAGGCTACGATATCATAACTCAGCAAAGCGGTCTCTTTCACTTTCAATTGTGTCTGCATCCTGTCGTGCGTTTCTTTCAGATTAGCGATCACCTGTTTTACTGTGGTCTTCAGTGCTTGTTGTGCTTCTGTGATCCGTATGCCGGATTGTTGTTGGGCCAGTTCTGCTTGTTTGATCTTTGCCTGGTTGCTATAACCAGTGAACAATGGCAATACCACCTGCGCGCCGGCGAAAGACGCGGAAGGCCAGTATGCATTCGCGAAATCGAGTTTGCGCGCCTGGCTCTGGATCTGGTATTGACCAAGGATATTCACTACCGGAAGCCTGGCAGCCTTTGCCAGGGAAGTCTGCTGCTCGCTTACCTGTTGTTGCAGGTTGAGGGCTTGCAGGTCCGGGCGTTGGCGAAGCGCTTCTTCGTACAAACTATTCTCGTCGGGGATGGCCTGTGGTGCATTCACTGCCAGGGAATCGGTGAGTGATATTTCGGAGAGGGAATCCAGTCCCATCAGCGTGATGAGTTGCTGCTTGCCCACTTCTATGGCATAATTGAGTTTAAGGATATCGGGTTGCAGGTTCTGCACGGCAGTGAAGGCGCGTAAGGTATCTACACGAAGCCCGCGGCCTTGCGCCAGTAAGGATCTTGAATCTGCCAGTGCTTTCTCATTGCGTTGCAGGCTTTCGTGTTGCAGTTTCAACCGCTCTGCCAGCACCAGGATGCCCAGATAGGTTTGCTGTACATCTGCTGCTACGTCGATAGAGGATTGCCTGTAATAAGAATGGCTCAATTTTTCCTGCAACTGTGCCGCCCTGCGGGAAGGCGCTGCAATCGGATTGTACACGGGGTAGCTGGCACTTACGGTTCCCGAGAACTGATCACGGCCACCAATACGCGAATAAGGGATCTTACTGTCGCTTCCATTCTCGCCAAATCCGAAAAAAGCCGGTAAGGCGAAATAATGAGTGTAGGCGGCTCCCAATTGGGCGGAAGGCAGGGAAAGACTTTTCGCTACCCGCACCTGTTCTCCGGCAATTGAAATGTCCAATGCATTTGCTTTCAGTGTCCTGTTATTCTGAGATGCCAGGTGCACAGCATCCTGGAGGCTCAGGCTTCGTGTCTGCTGTGCCGTGCTCCCGAGGGAGCTACCGGCAATCAGCACAGACAGGAATGTATATTGAAGGATGGATCGTAATCTCATGATAAAACTGTGTTGTGTTGAATTGTAGGAGCGGCAGGCGATACTGCGGTCCCATTTGTATCGTTTTGAACGGGTTTGGCTTTGCGGCTGAAGAAACTGTACACGGCGGGGATCACAAAAAGTGTAAGGATACCTGCGAATACCAGTCCACCTACCACCACAATACCCAGTGATGCACGGCTACCGGAGGAATTACCCAGGCTCAGTGCGATGGGCAGGGCGCCGAAGATCATGGCCAGGGTGGTCATCAGGATCGGCCTGAAGCGGGATGCGGCGGCGGATATAACGGCATCGCGCACACTCAGTCCCTCTTTCTTCCGGTGATTGGCGAATTCCACAATCAGGATACCGTTCTTCGTGATCAATCCAATCAGCATGATCATCCCGATCTGGCTGAAGATATTGATGGAGCTATCGCTGATCCAAAGGCTCAGCAGTGCACCGGTAACGGCCATGGGTACTGTGAGAAGGATGATGAACGGATCGATCAGGCTCTCGAACTGCGCAGCCAATACCAGGTAGATCAGGATGATGGCGAAGATGAAGGCAAACACCAGGCTGGAGCTACTCTCCTTGTAGTCGCGGCTCTGACCGGCCAGTGATGTTCTGAAACCTGCAGGCAAGTTCTCCTTCGCGATCTTGTCCATTTCAGCCAGCGCTTCTCCCATACTCACTCCTGGTGCTGGTGTAGCTTGTATGGTTACACTATAGCTCTGGTTATAGCGATAAATAGCGGGCGGGCTGATCCCTTCTTTCAGGCTCACCAGGTTATCCAGTGGCACCATTTCGTTCTGTGAGGATTTCAGGAAAAGTGAACGAAGGTTCTCAGGGGTAGACCGTTCGGATCTTTCCAATTGTCCGATCACTTCATACTGGCGGTCGTTATAAATGAAGTACCCATAACGTCTTCCACTAAGTGCTAACTGCAATGTCCGTCCGATCTCCTGGGTGGAGATGCCCAATTGGGCTGCACGCTGGCGATCGATGGAAATACTGATCTCAGGTCTGTTCACTTTGAAATCCGGGTTCACGAAGGCCAGCTTTTTGCTGGAGTAAGCAGCGCCGGTAAGTTTCGGCATCACATCTATCAGGCTCTTCAGGTCGGGCGCCTGCACTACATACTCGATGGGCTGGTTGGATGCAAAGCCACCGATGGTAGGGATCTGGACCGGGATCACGATCACATTCCGGAAACGGCCACTGGCGGCTACCAGTTTATCATACACCTGCTGTTGCGTCATTCCGCTCTTACGCTTCTGCGGGTCTTCGAGGAATACCCATTGAAATCCACTGTTGGCGGGCAGTACAAGGGTTCCAGCTCCGGCGGCAACGGCTGCATAGGTAACATTGTTGTTGAGATCAGGAATGGAATCGGCCACATAGTTGCTGATCTCTTTCATGGACTCTTCCATGCTCTCGAAAGATGTCCCTTCCGGCGCTATCACTGCCAGGCCCACCAGGGAGCGGTCTTCCAGCGGCGCCAGCTCTGATGGAAGTTTTGGTGCCAGGAAGTAAGCAATGCCGAAGGACAACAATAACAGAACAAGACCCAGCCAACGGTATCTCATGAATCCTCTCAGTAAGTTCTCATATCCGTTATTCAGTTTCACGAAGAAAGGTTCCGTTTTCCGGTAGAGCCAGTTATGATGTGCCCCGGCTTTCAGCAGGTAAGCACTCATCATTGGGGACAAGGTAAGGGC
>JAGIAP010000428.1 GCA_017744805.1 Chitinophagaceae bacterium
ACCTGCCAGTACAATGATCTGGCAGCAGTGGAAAAGCTGGTATCAGACAATAAAGGCGAGGTCGCCGCTATCATAGTGGAGCCTGTAGCAGGCAATATGGGTTGTATCATCCCCAAGCCCGGGTTCCTGGAAGGCATCCGTAAGATCTGCGATGCCGAAGGCATCGTATTCATCTTCGATGAAGTGATGACAGGATTCAGGCTGGCTTTAGGCGGTGCCCAGGAGAAACTGAAAATTGATGCAGACCTGGTCACCTACGGAAAAGTGATCGGCGGCGGACTACCTGTGGGAGCCTTCGGCGGCAAAAGGAAATTCATGGAAATGGTAGCCCCGCTGGGTAGCGTTTACCAGGCAGGGACACTCAGTGGCAACCCGATTGCCATGATCGCCGGTTATACCCTGCTCTCTATCCTCCATGAACAACCGAACCTGCTCAGGGAACTGGATGAAAAAACAGTGTACCTCAGGGATGGTCTGGACAGAGTGTTGAAAGCTTCAGGCACCCCCTATGTGATCAACCAACTGGGATCGATGATCAGCGTACATTTCAGCGATAAGCCGGTAACGGATTTCGCGTCTGCTTCTGCAGCCAACAATGAGCTGTTCAAAAAATATTTCCATGCCATGTTGAAACGCGGTGTTTATTTGCCTCCTTCCGCATTTGAAAGCTGGTTCCTCAATAACGCCATGCAACAGCAGGACCTGGATGCGACTATCACAGCAACAGCAGAAAGCCTGAAAGAGATATTGTAGGATGGCCACTGGCAAAAGGCAGAAGGGGTGTTTCCGCGGAAACACCCCTTCTGCTTTTTTTGGGTATGATGAAAGGTTTTTCTTAGAAGATCCCTAGTTTACCTGTAAACGAAAAACTGGTGCTCACCGGACTTCCTACAACCGGAACATAATAGCTAGGAGCAGTTTTAGTGTACACTTCTGTTCCTTCGATCTTAACATCCAGCGAGATATTACCTGTGGAAACATCCAGCTCCCTGAGGTTGAGATCAAATTTAAGTCCATCACTGTATTGGGCTACATTATACTGAACAAAGCTGTTGTATTCAGCATTATCATCCCAATAATGAAAAACTTGCTGGCGAGAAATCTCTTTGGTAGCAGGGTTATAAATAAAACTCATTGCCAATCCTTCATTCCATTGCACATCAACAAATCGCTCGAAGTAAATATAGTAAGTCCCATCTGCCTGCTTGATCATATACTGTGTTTGGTAATTAGCAGATTTGAACCTGTAAGTATCTGTAATGGAAATTGCATTCCCCTTCTTGTCTTTGAATGTTGTAGTGGCAGTAATGGGCTCATCACTACCCAGGCCATGGGATAAATCATCGTATTGTTGCTGCAAACGCCGGAGATCATCTTTAAGATGCTTGGTACAGGAGGAAAAAGATAGTACCCCTAAGCAAAATATGAAACATACCAGATTCGATCTTTTCATTTAAAATAAGTTTGCGAGAATAATTTTTAGCTCGTTGACATCTATTTATTAGTAGACCCTCAGCTTACCATCAAAAGAAAAGCTGGTGCTTAGGGCTGTTCCAGTCCAGGGAACATAAGATGGCCCAATACCACTGGAATACTCTTCAGTTCCATTAATTTTTACATCAAAAGAAATAGCGCCGGTAGAAAGGTCTATTTTTTTTAAATTGATATCGAATGAAAGCCCTTTATTATAACTATCATAATTATAAACGGCACGGCCAATATAATCACCATTATCATACCAATAGTGTCCGCAATATTTCTGTGTTATAGCTTTTGTAGAAGGGTCATACTTAAAGCTAATAATTACATGATCAGTCCAATCCACATCAACAAACCTCTCAATATTGACATCATATGTTCCATCCTGTCTTTTTATAAGCGATTGTGTTGAGTAGTCGTTAGCCTTGAATTTATAGGCATCCGCAATAGTAATGGTCTTACCTTTCTTGTCTTTAAAAATGGTAACTGGCGTAATAGGCTCATCATTCCCCAGACTATGGGATATATCATCGATCTTTTTCTGGAGATCCCTGATATCATCTTTAAGATTTTTTGTACAGGAGGAAAAGAATAGTGTCCCGAAGAGCATAATGCCTGATAGCATAATTGATCTTTTCATTGAAATTATTTTCATAGCGTTAAAAAATGAGCAGGTAGTTGTGGCTGCACAAAGGAAATAAAAAAGAAATCATAACTATCAGGCATACATGAAAATCACATATTTATGTATTTAAAAGAAGGAGCCACCATAACTTGCAAAGAATGCAAGCCATGATGGCTCCTTTGAAATATGTTTCTATCGGGAATATTCCCTGTCAGACATATTTATGCGGGTTGATTCACAGTGAACTTCTTCAGTTTTCCGGTGAAAGTGTAAGTAGTTGTGAAACCAGAATTGCTGTTAGGAACATATCCTGAATGCGCCTGAGAATATTCCTTGGTACCTTCAATTTTCACTTCAACTGAAATGCTGCCGGTTTCCAGATCGATGCTCTTGATATCCAAATTGAAAGTAAGACCAGTGATCGCAGCTTCGTATTGCTGTACATTTACGTAGCTATTAGAAGTTCCCTGATCTTCCCAATAATGAGTGCTACCTTTTTCAAGGATCTTTTTGGTAGTTGGGTCATAGGTGAAATACAGCTCAACACCTTCATCGCTATGGATGGCATCGCCTCTTTCAATCCTGATGGTATAAGTACCATTAGCATTTTTGATCAGGGCATTGGAACCACTTGCGCCGTCTTTGAACTTATAAACACCAGTTACAGTGCGGCTTTCGTTCTTGTAATCAGTGAAAGTAGTAGTAACAGAAATAGGCTCATCAAAACCAAGTTGGTTCCTGAGATCCTTCACATCATCCTTAAGGCTTTTGTTGCAAGAGGAGAAAGACAGTGCACCTACCATCAGGGTGCAGAAAAATACAAACGATTTTTTCATTTGATTGAGATTAAATTGGGGGTTTACTAATTATTGAGAATAGACTACCCATCAGGCAGTAGAATGCCTGTTACGATAGAATTTTACAGATGAATATTGCTTATTGTATCCGCAAAAGAAAATGTAGACAAGAGAATGTTCCCTGGGCAGGGCTCTTACGTGTGGGATAAATAATTTGGCGGCTAAGAGCAGTAATTTGATTTTTCATAGCTTGGTTCAATGTTGCGGCACAAAGAAAGTGAAAAAAATAATCAGTTGGAAGTGAATTCAAAAAAAGCGCATAAACATTGATGTTAATCAAATTCCAGCCATGTACACAATACACCAATATCTCTTTTTTCCAGGAAGAAAAAGTACATGGATATATTCTCATCAGGCTTGCCGGAGCTCAGGCAATCGTTTTGAAGTGCCGGCTGTACCGGACGGTTTCTTTCTGGCTCTATGTCTTCCCCGCCATAGCAGGAACCCGGTGACGGGTAAGCTGGCTGCTATCAAACTGGCGCAGAACATGAGTATCTTGCCGGGCAGGCCCCATACTGCGCCGGTATGCAGATCATAATTCATGCGCGCCAATTTATCTGCAGTTTTCGCATCACTGAATTTACCGTAGAGATGCGTCACCTCAAGTTCTTTGAGCGTATATTGATCGAAGTAACGATAGTCGGACTTCCAGTAAGTGCCGGCATCGGGGTTCACGGCTACGCCCAGTGAGGCGGAATCCGTTTCCGGATAATGCACTTCAATGATCTCTGCTCGTGGGTACTCTGCCTTCATTTGATCATAGATCTTATCTAAAGCATTGGCTTGCGTGTATACAGCAGTATTTTTTTGAGTGGATACCGGCTCATAGAAATCGTAGGTCTTTTCCCCGCCAGTAACAGCGTACAATGTTTTGGCGAACCACTGAAATCCCCATACCAGGCCGGTCACTGCCAATATGATGGCCACCCAGCTCATGTAAAAACCAAGAACATTGTGCAGATCGTAGTTGACCCTTTTCCAGCTCGCATTGAATTTCACCCTGAATCGTTGCCTCCGGGCGGACCGGTTACGCGGCCACCACAAAACGATCCCCGATATCATCATCACAGTAAACACCACCGTGCTCCAGGCAACAATCGGCTGACCTATCCCGTGAGGCAGCCAGAGATAGAAATGCCCATCCAGGATGAAGCGGAAAAAATCGCCATGCAACATATCCTTCACTTTCAAAACTTCACCGGTGTATTGATTCACATATACTGTATAATAATATTCGGGATCGGCATTGTAATAGATGATGGAAGCGGCACGTCCCTCGCGAGCGTCATAGCTGATGCTGTGGGGATGCTTTCCGGGCAGCACACTGCCTGCGATCTGTTTGAACTGGGAGGGTGTAAGCATGGGCTTGTCCTGCTTCTCCACAAAGCGCCAGGGTTGAGTAAGATCGCTGATCTCGGCCTGAAATGCATAGATGCAACCAGTAATGGCAATGATAAAAACAATAAGCCCGGAAACCAGTCCGAGCCACAGATGCAGCTTGCCAATAACTTTCTTTAGGGTCATTGCGTAAAAATAAATGGGGGGGGGGTGGAACAGGTTACTGGAATGGGAAATGGTATTTACGCGAAAAGAAATATCGGGTATCGGGTGGAATTTCTTTGGCTGGCTGAGGGGGTATGCCATTCCAGGCCTTTGAAACGTAAGCGAAAAAGTCT
>JAGIAP010000429.1 GCA_017744805.1 Chitinophagaceae bacterium
AAGATGGAGTGGCGGAATTGGTGGTAGCTTATGACATGCGGAAACGGTTAAACGAAAATGATGAACATGAAAGCGTTCCCCGCGAGTTGATCATCTACAAAAAACAGAAAGGCAAATGGATAATCTGGAAAAGATCCAGGCAGGCGCTGGCCGGAAGCCGGGATGGAGGTATGATGGGAGATCCATATGGGGAGATGTCCATTAGTAAAGGAATACTCACGATCAGTCATTCAGGAGGAACAGGCTGGAAATGGAATAATACAGATAAGTATCGATACCTGGATGGTGATCTCTTCCTTATCGGCAATATCAACTCCTATGGCAGGCCCTGCGAATATTTCATGGAAGCTGATTTCAATCTATCTACCGGCAAACTGGTGGTCAGCAAAGATTTCCAGAATTGTGAATCTCTCGAAACCCCCGCCCCTCAAAAAGAGACAGAAACGGTAATTGCAAAAGGATACAAGATCACGCTGGCAAAAAGAAATGATACTGATATTGTGATCCGGACTCCCAAATACGGATATGAAATCAGTATTTCCATAAAGACAGATGAAAACGATTGACAGGCAGGTGTAATATAGGCCACTGGCCATTTCGCGCCCGTGGCAGGCATTCAGGACAAATTGACTATCTTTGCCCGTACAATGACAAACGTTGAAATACTTCGTCAGGAAGCCGTAAAGGCACTCGATGCCGGCACCCTGAACGACAAACAGAAAGCTTTTATAGAAAGTATCAGGGATTTCGATAAAAAGCAATTGAAAAAACTGAACAGCAGCCAGTTCAAATGGCTCAAGGATATTGCCAAGCTTCATACCAGGAGTACTGAAGAAACCAGCCAGTCTGAGGACTAGCCGCCTGTTCAACTGAACAATAAGAATGTACAGTCCGGATTACGGGCTGTACATTTTTTATGGGACCAATTATAAGAGATCGGACCAGGAAATTTCACTATTTTGATCCGGTAATAAAACCTTGCCACTTGAGGAAGACGATCAAAACAATCAACTTCATCTACTACCCGATAGTAGCGCTCTTTATACTTGACGCCCTTACTACTATTGACATAAAAGCCCAATGGCTGAAATCATTGGTGTACTATGCAATATTGCTCAGCACGCCGTTGATCCTTGTCCTGAATATATGGAAACTACCAACACACAAAGCAAAGCTCCTCTGGTCCATACTCCCCGTTACTCTCCTGGTAAGCATTTTTTACACCGGCCCTGTTAAATTTCTTTTTGCCAGATCCTCCTGGGTAACCCAAACAATACAATACGAAAATTCAAGAAATAGCCATGCAATAGAATAGCAACTCCGGGATAAAGGCGCTTTCGGTTTTGATTCCCGAACCGTTGAAGTGATTCACCTGACACCGCTATTCATGATCGCGAGCCAATTGTCTGATGATATCGAACAAAACAGGAATTGGATAAAAGTAGACAAAGACGTAAACGAAGCAGGGCTCAAATACTGAAGCAAAAGACCGGTGAACTACATGAACCGGGATCTTATCCACCAGAAAAAAATAACTTGCCTAATATTGCAGGAAATCATGATCATATGGGGAAAGAAATTGAAAGGAAATTCCTGGTAAATAAAGAGGCGTGGCAAAAAATGGAAAAGCCGGCAGGCCAATATTACAGGCAGGGCTACCTGACGAATGAACCTCATAAGACCATCAGGGTCCGGCTCGCTGATGAAGCAGGATATCTCACTATAAAAGGGATATCGGAAGGCGCAACCAGGCTCGAATATGAATATGCGATCCCAATCAATGATGCAAGGGAGCTCCTGGATAATTTCTCTGGTTCAGAATTATCGAAGATCAGATACAAGATCCCATTCGATAATAAGATTTGGGAGGTGGATGAGTTTCTAGGGGATAATGCCGGTTTGCTTGTTGCTGAAATTGAATTGCAGAGCGAGGATGAGCCCTTTGAGATTCCCGATTGGGTAGCAGGAGAGGTGACCGGTGACGAAAAATATTACAATTCAAATCTCACGATACATCCGTACTGTCAATGGAATAATGGATAAAATGGTAGGGAATTCATCCCGTAAAAAAGCAGTCAAGCATGTAAAGCAACCAGCATCCATCATCGCCGTTCATTCCCAAATCCCCACCGATAAAAAAGAAATTCCAGAAAAGTAAGCCCCCTTCCGGAATAAATGTAAATTAGTGATCAGAAGGCCCTCCACCTGTGCACTATCTGAAACCCCGATAAGAACAAAATCCTGTTTGCTGAGGAGCATTCAAACAGTGCCTTTTTTCTGTTCTGTAGCAGTTGACCATATTAAGGAACCCAAAACAACTTTTTCATGAGAACCAGCTATCTGTCATTCCTGGTCGCATTCCTGTCAATAGCCTGTAATAACCAGGAAAGTCCAAAGAAAGAAGAGACACCTGCAAAAAACGATAAAGCTATCGGGTGCGCTCCTGTCACCAACGATAAGGCCTGGTATAGTTCCGGAAAAAAAGCGCCCAAGCTGGAAGGGCTTTCGGGGATCGATTTCAAGATATCCACTTCCTCCAAAGAAGCGCAGGAATATTTCAACCAGGGAATGATGCTGGCCTATGGATTCAATCATGCAGAAGCTGCCAGATCTTTCTTCGAAGCCACCCGACTGGATTCAACCTGTGCAATGGCCTGGTGGGGATTTGGATATGTGCTGGGCCCTAATTACAATGGAGGCATGGAGGAAGACAATTTCCAGCGAGCATATGATGCAACCATAAAAGCCAAAGCACTCTCCAAAAATAGCAGCCCCAAAGAAATCGCACTCATCGAAGCACTCATATCCCGCTACGCACAACAGCCACCGGCCGACCGCAAACCGCTGGACATTGCATATTCTGCAGCCATGAAAAAAGTGTATGCGCAGTTCCCTAAGGACCCTGACGTTGGCGCATTGTATGCAGAATCTATCATGGACCTCCATCCCTGGGACCTATATGAGAAGAAAACCAAAGCGCCCAAATCATGGACACCGGAATTGGTAAAAGTGTTGGAGCATCTCATGAAGATCAACCCGATGCACCCCGGCGCACATCACTTCTATATTCACGCCATCGAGGCATCCGCCAATCCGGAGAAAGCGTTGCCAAGCGCCAGATTATTGGACACACTGGTACCAGGATCCGGCCACCTGGTGCATATGGCCTCACATATCTATATCAATACCGGGGATTATCATTTGGGGTCTTTGTCCAATATCCGGGCAGTGAGAACAGACAGTGTGTACACCACCGTATGCCATGCCCAGGGCGCTTATCCTGTATCTTACTATCCGCATAATTATCATTTCCTCGTAGCCACTGCCGCGCTGGAAGGCAATTCCAAACTGGCATGGCACGCGGCACAAAAACTACAAGAACACACATCCGCAGAGCTTATGAAGATGCCGGGCTGGGGCACATTGCAACATTATTATTATATCCCGCTGTATGTAGCAGTGAAGCTTTCCATATGGGATACCATCCTTACTATTCCTGCGCCAGCCAAAGAGCTGGTGTATCCCAATGCAGTATGGCGCTACGCCAGAGGTATGGCTTTCCTGGGTAAGCACGACCTGAAAAATGCACAAATAGAAATGGACAGTTTAAGGATACTGGCAGCAGACACTACACTCAGGCATCTTACCATCTGGAATATCAACACCACATCTGATCTGGCGCAGATCGCCGCTAAAGTATTATCGGCAGGTATCGCATATCAAAACAAGGACACAGCCAGTGCCATCACTCAATTGAAAGAGGCTGTGGCCCTTGAAGACGAACTTAATTACAATGAGCCACCAGACTGGTTCTTCTCCGTGAGACATCATCTCGGAGCCCTGCTGATCAAGGCAGGTAAATACACTGAAGCGGAAAAAGTATATATACAGGACCTGAAAACCTGGAAGAAGAATGGATGGGCGCTGATCGGATTGCATAATGCTCTGGAAATGGAAAACAAGAAAAAAGAAGCACAAAAAGCATATACCGATTTTGAGGCTGCCTGGAAATATGCAGATATTAAGATCAATTCATCCTCCACCATGTTTGATTGATAGGAGCGAAATGATTGTCGCAATTGGAAGCCGATAGGGTAAAAAAAATGGAGCATTATCTGCTCCATTTTTCTATTTTCATAGTACCAGACCGGAAGGAACCAATTGATAATCATGGAAGGTGATCGATGCAGAAGCCCTTCCCGAAGAAATGGTCCGAAGCACAGTTACATAACTGAAAAGCTCTGCCAATGGCACTTCAGCCCTGATGATCTGTACGTTCCCTTTCATTTCCATTTGACGGATGATGCCACGTCTTCGGTTAAGGTCGCCCGTTATCACGCCGGTGAATTCTTCAGGCAACGTCACTTCCACGCTCATCACAGGCTCCAGCATTTGCGGGGAGGCCAAAACAGCCGCTTTCTTAAAGCCAATTTGAGCGGCCAGTTCAAAGTCCAGGGCATGTGAGTCCTTTTCATGGATACTACCATCCAGCAGGCGTACACGCATGGATTGAACCGGGTATCCCGCCAATACGCCAGATCGCATGGCAGCCTCAAAACCTTTCTCCACAGATGGAATGAACTCTTTGGGAATGGCACCGCCCCTGATC
>JAGIAP010000042.1:0-6524 GCA_017744805.1 Chitinophagaceae bacterium
CCCCAACTTGGTTTTGTGGGTTTCAACTCCAGTTTGTTCACCACGCTCACTTCCGAGGTGGCGGCCAACTGGCTGGTGGCCTATGCGGAACAAAGACTGGCATTGCCTTCCATGAACGAAATGATCGCGGATATGGATCTTATGGAAAAATGGAGGACCGGTTCAAGGCCTATCGCTTCCGAATTCAGTGGCACCTGCGTGGCGCCTTTCAATTATTATCATCTCGATCTGCTGATGCGGGATATGGGGCTGAAAAGAAAATTGAGTCTTTCTCCTTTTGAGTATTTGAAACCGATCGATCCAAAGGATTATCACCAATTGCTTCGCGGAAAAAGGAAAAGTATGATCCGTGGTTTGAAGACGGAGCCCGAATACCAGTTCTATTGAAAGGTATTTCCGTTCCCTAAGATTGTTATGGATAAGAAAAAGCCGCTCTGCACAAGGCATTGAGCGGCTTTTTAAGTTAGATGTACTGAGGAGTACCGTCAGTTGAAATCTTCGTTATCATATTCCTCATCTGAATAAGAAGTAGTATTGCCCAAATTCAGCATAGAGCCCATGAGGTCTTTGAATTCGATCTTGTTTTCCACTATTTTCTTACTGATCAGAGAGAAGGCGCTGAGCCCATGCAGCACAAATTCCATCAGCAATGCTGCTTCAGCTTCGTTGGCATGCCTGTAATATTTTTTCACCAGCGCATGCAGGCCGTCCACTTTGTACAGTTGCTGGATCTTTTGCTCATCCCTGAGGTTGAGGAAGAGATCGAGTGCATTGCCTTTGTCGAACCAGGATTGTATGGAGCGATAAGGATTTTCTTCCTGCTGCGCCTGTGTGCGTTTCTTCTTCAGTGATTCCGGGTTGGGGAAGTAGTGAATGAACTGGCTGCGGATGGATCTTTCCAGCAGGTTCATGGCCACCTGGTAGGGGCCTTCCTGTTCGCCTTCGTATACCAGTTCTATCTTACCGGTGATGCTGGGGATCACGCCAACCATATCGCTCACCCAAACCTGCGTTTGTTTTTCGCCGTTGATGAAGGCACGACGTTCGGCTGCGCTGATCGAGTTCTCCAGTGCGGAGATGCTGAGACGTGCAGATACACCGCTCTTTTTATCCACCAGTTCACTGCCACGTGCCTCGAATGCGATCTGCTCTACCAGCCTTTTCAGGAGGTCGCTGATGCGAACGCGATCCGATTGTTCCGGCAATATATCCGCTTCCTGCTCTGTGATGGTGAGGGCGGTATCGATATTTTTGGGGTAGTGCGTGAGGATCTGGCTTTCGATACGGTCTTTCAACGGCGTAACGATGGAGCCTCTGTTCGTATAGTCCTCCGGGTTAGCAGTGAATACGAACAGTATATCCAGCGGCATGCGGAGTTTGAAGCCGCGGATCTGGATATCGCCTTCTTCGAGGATATTGAAGAGGGCCACCTGGATGCGGGCCTGCAGGTCCGGCACTTCATTGATGACGAAGATACCGCGGTTGCTGCGGGGGATGATGCCGTAGTGGATCACCTGTTCGTCGGAGAAATTGAGGCGCAGGTTGGCAGCCTTGATGGGATCGATATCACCGATCAGGTCGGCAACGCTCACATCGGGAGTAGCCAGTTTCTCACCATATCGTTCGCTGCGATGCAGCCAGTGGATGGGCGTTTCATCGCCATGGGCAGCTATCTGGTCCAGTGCATACCGGGAAATAGGTTGGAGCGGATCATCGTTGATCTCACTGCCTGCGATCACGGGAATATATTCATCCAGCAGTTCCGTCATCTGGCGCGCCATGCGTGTTTTGGCTTGTCCGCGCAATCCGAGGAAGAGCATATTGTGCCGCGAAAGCAGTGCCCTTTCAACATCAGGAACAACGGTGTCTTCATAACCGATAATGCCTTTGAAGGTATTTTCCTGCTGCTGCAATTTGGCAATGAGGTTTGCCCTGATCTCATCTTTAACCGAGCGGGGCTTGTACCCGCTGGCCTTCAGTTGTCCGAGTGTTGTTATGCTATTCTTTTTCATTAATACACTGTCTTTCTTTTACCGCTCTCAAAGTCACGGAAGATGAAAGCCCCCAATCTGTCGAGCGATGCAAAGAACGCCTTACCGTTGTTGGTTTCTGTAAATTCCTGTACAAAGCGCTGCAGATATGGATCTGTAGCGATCATGAAAGTGGTGATGGGTATTTTAAGTTTTTTACATTGAGCTGCCAGGTTGAGGCAACGGCTGGTGATCTTTCTATCCAGCCCGTAGCTGTTCTTGTAATATCGTTTTCCTGTTTTCAGGCAGGTGGGCTTACCGTCCGTGATCATGAAGATCTGTTTGTTGGGGTTCTTCCGACGGCGGAGGATATCCATTGCCAGTTCCAGTCCGGCCACGGTATTGGTATGATAGGGACCCACCTGTAAATAGGGGAGATCTTTGATCTCCACCGGCCAGGCATCGTTACCGAATACCACGATATCGATAGTGTCTTTGGGATACTTGGTGGTGATGAGCTCGCTGAGGGCCATGGCCACTTTCTTGGCCGGTGTGATGCGGTCCTCGCCATACAGGATCATGGAATGGGAGATATCGATCATCAGTACGGTAGAGGTCTGTGCCTTGAAATCCGTTTCGCGGATGGCGAGATCGTCCTCCTGCATGCTGAATGCTTCGATGCCATGATTGATCTGGGCATTCCGGATGGAGGTGGTAAAATCTATCTGTTCCAGCATATCCCCGAACTGGAAAGGCCTGGTCTCGGGGTTCTGTTCATCACCCTGTCCGGGTTTGAAAGTGTGGTGGTCGCCTGTCTTGGTTTTTTTGAGCTTGCCGAAGATCTCTTCCAGGGAGCGTTTGCGGATGCTCTGTTCGGTTTTGGAGGTGATGGAGATCTCCCCGTTGACGGTGTTTTCCTGGATATAGCCTTTGTCGCGGAGATCGTCGATGAAATCCCCCATGGCATATTCATCATTGGTCAGCTCATATTCCTTGTCGAGCTGATTCATCCAGTTCAGGGCTTCGCTCACATCACCGTTGGTGTAGGTGAGCAGCTCCATGAATGCATCCAGCAACTGGTCGAACTTGCTTTTGCCTCCCTGACCGGGATCGAATTTGTTGAACCTGAATCCTATCACTGCACAAATCTTTTAATTGGTTACAATCACTCACCTCAATTTAAGGATAATTTGGTGTATCAGGTGAGAATAGTGGAAATGGTATCTATCTAATTACAAATCAGGGCTCAATTTGTTCTCTGGAAGCTATGATGCAGCAGGTACCGGTGTTGGGGGCAGTGATCTGTGGGTAATCGCTGCGAAATTTTTTTGTCGATCCACCGGTCGATTCCTTCCATTCATTGGGTCAAAAATGCCCCGGATGACCAAAGCGGTTTTCCGCACTGGGTGGGAGAGGGATAAGGTAGTAATTTGGTTGCGGAGGTCCCATGAGAAAACAATCATACGATAACGCTGCTTTCTCCAAATTCGATCAGGAGCAGGAGCGACTGAACAGGCAGGCATCCATACTGAAAGAACAGGAATTGCAATGGCTGATCCGGCAGGGTATCCGGCAAACAGACCGCGTGCTGGATCTCGGTTGTGGAAATGGCCAGACCACTGCCATGCTGAGTGAATACCTGAGTGCAGGCAGCATCACAGGGGTTGATATCAATACGTCCTTCGTCGCCCAGGCGCAGGAGCGGTTTCGTTGTCATAATCTCGTTTACCAACAGGGATCTGCGTATGAGTTGGAGCAATTCCCTGCTTTTGATTTCATTTATAGCCGGCTTCTGTTCCAGCACCTGAGCGAGCCGGCTCTGGCCTTGCATCAGGTTTGGGAACGGCTGGTACCCGGTGGGCATTGCTGCATCATCGATGTGAACGATGATTGGTTATTCCTGCACCCTTCATTGCCGGCATTCGATGAGTTGGTGCAGGCCGGGATCAGGCAGCAGCAGCTTTCCGGAGGTAACCGGCATATTGCTGCAGAGCTGCCCTTGCTGATGCGCAAAGAAGGCTTTCTGGATATCCGCATCGAGATCATCCCTTTTTCTTCATTACAAGTTGGCCTGGAGGCCTTTCTCGATATTACCCTCTCTTTCAGAGCCAATATGATCCCCTCATTGATGCCGCTTTATCAACAGGTACGGCAAACATTACTGGCCAATGTGGCGGATTGGTTCGGTATGATGGGCGTGTTTGTGATCACGGCACGGAAACCAGGCTGAAAATCGTTGCTATGAATTATACAGGAGTGCTGACGGAAGAGCTCAGTCACTATAAGAAATCGGTTTACCATCTCCGGTATGAGGTACTGGTGAAGGAGCAGGGAAAGCATCCGGTATATGCCAATCATTTGTCGGGTAGCATACAGGAGCCGCTGGATGAGAACGGGCTCTTGTTTGCAAAGATCACCGGAGGGGTAGTGGTTGGCGCTGCCAGGTTGAATGGTTTCCGGGATATTCATGATCCTTTTTATCTTGAATGTTATGGGATCGATCTTTTCAGGGAAAACGATTTGTTGGAAGAAGTGGTGATCATCTCCAGGATGTTGATGTTGCCCGCCTTCCGTGGATCGGCTTCATTTGCCGGTTTTGCTAAAGAGATTTATCGTTGGGTATTGAGCAGTGGGCGTAGCCTGTTGTTGATCGAGTGTACACCTGCGTTTGCGGTCGCGTTCAGTAAAATGGGGTTCCGGCCTTACCGGGAAGCTATGCTTCATCCTGATGGCATGATGGTGCGGCCGATGTTACTGGATTGTAATAACAGGGAGTGGCTGCGGCAGGTAGGCTCGGTGCTGGACAGAGTGTATCCTGTTGGTTTTACTGGCAAGCCGGAACTGAGTGCGATCATTTCTTCTATGGAAGGTTTCTCTTCTTGTGTGTAGAAAGACATCGTCGTTATAACTAACGTAAAGGGATATTCGAAATGGATGATCGAATAAAAAAATATTCTCTTCTGTGTTTCATTTTTAAATTATCTCCTATATTTGTTGACGAATCTCCTGAGTAAAGACATTAATACCTACCGCCCCGATGGGGAAAAAGTTCAGTGATCTAATCTGATCAAGATTTCAATTAGCAATTCGTTTATGAGCCTTTGCATGAAAGAGCCAGAGCTTTTCTATGCATGGGAGAGATAAGCATATTCTTCACCTTGATGAGGTGGGCTTCATGCAGGGCCTGCTATTGTTTTTCCATATTCAATTTTTATTTATTCACTTTTAAATATCCATTACATGGGAAATTTAGCAATTCCTCCAACCATTTCATTGAAGCCTGAATTACAGGCTGGGCTTATTGAAAGCTTCAGGGCATTTTTCAATGGCGATGTTCTCGGTACGGTCAGAAATGATCTGCAGCTCGTTTTCGATACCACCATTACCGAATCCTATGGAGAGCTGGATGCTGAGGACAAGTACATGGTAGTTGATTTTTTCAGAAGGATAGGCACTCTGATAGAGTGGGCAGACAAAGTGCTGGAAAGTACAGATGAAGAGAGGGCGGGTGATGCTGAGGATAATGGATCAGATGAGGACAATGATGTATGAAAGGAAAAATATTATAACACCTTCCGTCAGGAAGGTTTTTTATGCAGAGTGGTGCAAAGAAATATGTACCCAACTCACCAGCTTCCAACAAAGAAGGGCTGACCCGCAAAGGTCAGCCCTCACTATCATTGATTGAATCCATTATGGTCTGGCTGTATCCACCGCTGGTTTCTGCGGCGTTACCAGGGTATCGGGGGCAGTTTCTGCGCTGCCGCTCTTACCACCTGTTTTGAACTGTTTCTCCCAGTCTGACAGTTGGTTCAGCATCTGGAAGGAAGAAAGGATATCGTTCGCGAATATGTATTGTTTTTCGGAAAGATCGCCTCCTTTGCCATTCATGATGGCTGCCGCATTCATCGCCAGCGTTTGATTGTCCTTAGGCTCTCCGAGTGAACGGTAGAACGACATCTGTTGTTCCAGGTCCTTTTTCAGTGACTTGGCCACCTTATCAGCCAGTGTAAAGTCCTCGGCGCGGTAAGCGGCCAGGAGAAAGGTCATGCTTACACGGTTGTGGAAATTGCCTCTGTTGCTGGTGAAGCCATAAGGCAGGTTCTCCTGCATTACGTTGGTGTCGTATTTCTGCAGCACTTTGCGCGCTGATTCTTTCTTTCCGCCTTCTGCCAGGTGCAGTGCCAGGAAGGCATGTGCCTGACGGATGCTGTTCAGGTGCCTGCGGTTCTCTTCGTCGAAGTAAACACCGGGACGCTCAGCGCCGCCGTATTTGAATTTCTCCATTACATTCTTGTAGCTATCATCTATTCCGATCTCGGAATTCTCGATGGGCACCAGCCTGTAGGAGAGGCCTTCCATGCGTGCATATTTCTCCAGTCCCAGTTCTTCCAGTTCTTGTGTGGAAGTGAAATAGATGGGGCGTTTCCAGTCGTTGGCGGCGATGAGCGCCAATACTGCCAGATCATTCTTGTAAATGAAGCTCTTCTTGATATCGAGTTTCAGTTCGCTCACGATGGAGTCGCCGGGGTTCAGTTTCAATTCTTTTCTCAC
>JAGIAP010000042.1:6534-22251 GCA_017744805.1 Chitinophagaceae bacterium
GCTTCCACGTTAACGGGGATGCTCACTTTATTGGAAGGGAGGATATTGCCGAAAGACTCTTCATCCATTTTCACGGTTGTAGTAGGCGCATCGCTGGCCGTAACGTTCTTGAGGATGGTCTTGAGATCATAGTACTGGTTGGCGTCATAACCGCCCAGCAGGTTATTGTAACCTGCGCGACGCAGGTAATCGGCTGTGAACACGATATCGCGTTTGCTGCCCTGGATCTGATCAGGCGTGAAGATCACGTCAGCAGGGGCGCTTTCGTTCACTTTGTACCTGAGCTGATTGATATACCAGTCTGTGCCTAACAGGCTATAGTTGATCACACGGAGATCTCTGCGAACACCTTCCACTTCCTGGGTATACCAGAGCGGGTAGGTATCGTTATCACCGAAGGAGATGAGGATCGCGTCTTTGGCGCAGCTTTCGAGGTAGTCCTTACCGAGGTCGCGGGCCAGCACTTTCTTGCTACGGTCATGGTCGTCCCATTCCTGTGACGCCATCAGAACCGGTACGGCCAGAAGGGTAACGCCGAAGGCGATATAACCTGCTACAGTAGCCGAAACATATTTCTGAAGGATATCTTTCACCCAGATCACGCCGAGGCCGATCCACACGGCAAAGGCGTAGAAGGATCCTACATATGCGTAATCACGCTCACGGGGCTGATAGCCACTCTGGTTGAGGTAGATCACAATGGCGAAGCCGGTGAAGAAGAACAGGAGGAAGTTCACGAGGAAGTCCCTCTTTGTTTTATTCAGTTGGAAGATGAATCCGATCACGCCCAGGATGAAGGGCAGGAAGTATAATTTGTTATTCGCTTTGTTCTCAGATCCGGCAGTGGCGGGCAATACATCGGGTGTGGCATGCCCAAACGCTTTATCGAGGAAGTTGATGCCGCTGTTCCAGTTGCCATCGCGGATATTGCCGAAGCCCTGGAGGTCGTTCTGTTTACCGGCGAAGTTCCACATGAAGTAGCGCCAGTACATCCAGCGGAACTGGTAGTCTGCGAAGTAAATGATATTGTTTTTGAAAGTGGGTTGTTCATCCCCTTCAATGCCACCGAATGTGCGGTATACATACTCCTGGTTCCTTTCGTTACCATTATCGTACATACGGGGGAAGATATGAGGTCCGATCTTGCTCACATCCCAGTCGGGGTGTTGCTGCTGGAGTTGCTCCAGGTCGCGTTGCTCGGGGGGAGCGCTGTAATCCTGTTTACGGATCTTTCCAACCACTTCGTATTTGTCTTCGCCTTTGGCGTATTGGTCTCCTGCCACTACATAAGGTGAGCGATATACGAAATCAGGACCGTAAAGAATGGGCCAGTCGCCATACTGATCGCGGCTCAGGTAACCTGTCAGGCTCACGGGATTGTCCACATTGTACATATCCACGGAGGGGTTGGCGGAAGAGCGGATCAGGGTGGTGAAATAAGTTGAGTAACCGAGGATCACGAATATGGTGCTCCATACACCGATCCTGAGGAAAGAAGAGATGCGGTCCTTGGTATAGTAACAAATGGCAACCACACCGCCGAGCAGGAGGATCAGCAGGAAGAAGGTGCCACCTGATTTGATGAATGGGAAGCAGAACAACAGGATGATAGCGCAGAGCCAAACGGGGAAGAGGGTGAACTTCCGGATACTGGCGTCGGTGAACCGCAGACCAAGGATCAGCAATGCTGCGAGGAGTGCGAAATAAGTACCGAAACCAACAAAGAATGGCATTCCGAGATCATTCTTGAAGAAGATATCGAAGGAGCCAGCGCCCCTGATAGACCATTGGATCACTACCACCTGCACTACGCCTGTGAGTACACAGCCGAGGAGGAAGGCGAAGAAAGTGCCCCATTTGGTCACTTTATAACGTTTGAAATAATAAACGAGTACGATAGCGGGGATGGTCAACAGGTTCAGCAGGTGAACGCCGATCGACAGGCCCATCATGAAGAAGATGAAAATGATCCAGCGATCCGCGCGGGAGAACTTGTGACCATCGGTTTTGCTTTCGAGGTCCACTTCATGCTCCCATTTCAGGATGGCCCAGAAAACGATGGCGGTGAAGAAAGAGGAGAGAGCATATACCTCACCTTCAACGGCGCTGTACCAGAAAGAATCGGAAAAAGTATAAGCGAGGGCTCCAACAACACCTGCAGCCATAACGATGAACATTTGGCCTTTGTCAAGTACTTCGGTGCCTTTCTGAACGATCTTTCGCGCAAAATGGGTGATGGTCCAGAATAGGAAGAGGATGGTAAAGCCGCTGGCGATAGCATTCATGAAATTCACGCCCCTGGCGGCAGAAGTGGGATCGTCGCCAAAAAGGATGATGAAGAATCTGCCTAAGAGAACGAAGAGGGGAGCGCCCGGTGGGTGGGGGATCTGTAGTTTGTAAGCACTGGAAACGAATTCACCGCAGTCCCAGAAACTGCCGGTAGCTTCCATTGTCATAACGTACACGGTGCAGGCAATCAAACAGACTATCCAACCTACTATGTTATTTACCCGGTTGAAATTCATAATGCATTTATTTTTTTAAACTAGGGGCAAATATAGGGGAAGCGATGGTATATTAATAGCGTGGGGATCAATATTAAGGATCATTATATTATGAAGGGGTGTTTTGAGCCTTATGGTCTGGGCCCTTGTGGTCTTGGGGCCTTGGGCCGGGAGGGGCATGGTGAACAGGCTGGGAAACAAACCACCGCATTGGGGGTACTATGGGGCTTTGGATTGGAGAGATGGGGCTGAGGTAGGTGAGCCGGGCCTCTTCGCTTATGTTTCCAAGGCCTTTTTCACCCATGCCCCTCCCTGGCCCCGGCCCCGGGTCCCGAAGGCCACCATCGATCCTATGAGTTGGGAGGAGGGGATAAATTGGCATCATGGCAGATATATGGTAGCTCCTTTGACCGATCTACCATACCCATAATAGAAATGGAACTTGAGAGCTAACAGACTTTCTGCTCATGGCAGATTTGACACAACCGTAACCCTTACTCCCGCTGCTGCACTCTTACCCCTATCCCCACCCACCCATCAGACGGACGGACCGGCTTTGAGGAAAATTGCAGCAGGGCAGATGGATACTTTAGGAAAGCAGGCGCTAAGGGGTATGGATAAGCGGCCTTGAAAACATAAGCGAAGAGGCCCGGCTCACCTACCTCAGCCCCATCTTTCCAAACCACAGCCCAATAGCACCACATATGCGGTGGTTTGTTTTCCAGCCGCGTTCCATACCCCTTTGCGCCGGGGCCAATAGAGAACCCGGAAAGCAAGAATTTACTCAAAGTAGATCCGGACCGTCTGATAAAACAACCTATTCTGCATAGAAGCGCTTTGTTCGGTAAATCCCTGGAGGCCGAAGAGCCCGGCAGCATTGCCTTTATTGATGGCGATCTCAAGGTATCCGGCAGAATTGAAGAGGGCTAGCTTCTCGCCTTCGGGAACATCGGCATAAGACTCGCTGACGCTATTGATCATTTCATTCCTTTTGAAAACGATCTTGAAGCTGCGGCCGCGACGCTGCATTTCGAATTGGTCGCGGGTGACATTGACGATGATATTCTCGAAATTGTCGATGAAGATGATCTGTCCTTCTATCCAGTTCTCGCCCAGGAGGGGACGGAGATGGTTCTTTTCCGCATATGGCACATCGGGGATACCGATATGTTGCAGGCTGGTGCCATTGAGGATTTCCTGCACGGCTTCGCCCATTACGCGGGCGCAGTAGAGCGTGTTCTTGATGGCGGAGCGGTCGAGCTGAAGGCCGATCACCATTTCGGGCTTGTCTTCCAGGATCATGGTGAGCAGGCCATTGTCTGCGCAGAGGATGTATTGATCGCGGTGATAGGCCAGGAGCAATTGTTCCGGCTTTTTCTCGAAGAGGTTCACCAGCAGGATATGATAGGAAAAAGGAGGGAAGTTCCTGATGGCATTGCGGCAAACATAGGCCGCTTGCGGATAATTGAAGGGGGAGATGGTATGTGAGATATCCACCAGGTTGAAGCCGGGGTTCACTTGTAGTAGTTGTCCTTTCACCGCCCCCACGAGGTAATCCTGCTGACCTATATCAGATGTGAGGGTGATGATAGCCATTTACTGAGGGGAATTTTATTTAACCAGTTCTCCGTTTTTGTAAAAGAATTTGTGAACGAGCTTATCGGCCAGTGAGGGGAAGAAGCGGTTCATGAAAACGGTGCGCTTGCCGGTAGACGTTAGCACGAGGGTCCGTTTTCTTTTTTCCACTGCCTTCAGGATATGCTGGGCGCATTCTTCGGGTGTCATCATTTTGCCTTCTTCCATGGTGGTCTCGCCCTGGGGTTGACCTTCCTTGTTGAGGGCTGCATGGCGTATATTGGAGGCCGTGAAACCGGGACATACCCACATGACGTGAACGCCGGAGTCCAGCATTTCGGTGCGGAGAGCTTCCATCCATCCCTGGAGGGCGAACTTGGAGGCGGAATAGCCTGTTCTGCCGGGGAGGCCGCGGTAACCGGCGATGGAGCTCACGCCAACGATCACCCCTTTCCTTTCTATGAGGGAGGGAAGGGCGTACTTGGTACAATACACGGAACCATAGAAATTGATGTCCATCACTTTCCGGAGCACGTCCAGGTCCATATCCTTGAACAGGGCACGCATGCTGATGCCGGCATTATTGATGAGGATATCGATGCCACCAAAGGTTTTGATGGTGGATTCGATGAATCGCCTGGCTTCATTCTCGTTGGAGATATCGCAGGTCATGGTGTGCAGCATCACGTTGGTGTGCTGCATCTGGAGGGTATAGAGTTTGTCGTGATTGCGGCCGCAGGTGGCTACACGGGCCCCCTGATCGATGAATGCTTCTACGAGTGCTCTGCCTATTCCATCGCTCCCGCCTGTTATTACTACTACCTTATCTTTAAAAAGCGACATGACCATTGTTTATATCACAAAAATAGGGAATGGATAGCAGATTGTCGCTATGGTTACATGTCCATTTGTGATGCTTTTTTTACGGGGCCATGCCGGAATTGGGAAGATGATGCGATGCGCGTTTTTTGAGCCTCACGGAAAGCGAGATGAGTAGTATACCAAAGATCAGCGCATATACGCCCAGTATTATGGTAAGTGTGATGGCACCGGCAACAGGGTTTACCATGATCATGATCCCAAAAAGGACGGTGAGCAATCCACCCACAATATACCAGCCTTCCCCTTTGATCTCCCGGCGCATCCTGATGGCGATCACTATTTCAAACACACCTGCCACCACCAGCCAGAATGAAACCAGGTACAGGAAGGCCAGGGCTGTAGCAAATGCATTGTACAGGGTAAGCAATCCAATGGCGATCCCCAGTATGCCGGATACGAGGTACCAGCTCCAGGAGTCCATCGTCTTCCGGGAATTGACGGCCGTTATGACGTCGAAAACTCCGCTCACGAACAGGAAGGCACCCAGGAAAATGACGAAGGTGGTAAAAGTGATGCCTGGAAGAAAAAGCGCCAGCAAGCCGATCAATACGGCAAAAATGCCTCGCATTAGGAATATCCACCAGTATTCACTGAGAAATCGGTTCATGATATATTCATTTGGTGAAAGAATGCAGGTATCGAATTCAGTAAACCGGATGGGAAGGGGAGGCGCTCCAGGGCTGGAGTACTTACTAAATATACGCGCGAATTGCCTAAATGCCAAATATATTTCAGATCAGCCTGCGGGCAGCCGCATCCCAATGATGGCACTGCGCATTGCCGTTAGTTATGTTTTTTATATGCTAAAATAGCTTAGTAGTCTGTTAATCTTCATAGCGCAACTGCTGCAATAAATTATTTATTTCACATATACCGGAACAGGCAATTTCTTACCCGGAAAACACTCCTCTGGTGTAGCCTGCCCGGACGTTTCAAAGATTTAATTGTGATTGGCGCATTTTCCTGATGCACCGTATTTCTGTAGCAACTCCCCTCAAATTTGAAAGCCCATACCGTGGGTGCCTGTCGGTTTATGGCGGGCAGTAATTGTCATGAATGATCACAATTAAACTTTATCTGATGAAACAATTGTACGCTGTAGCACTTACCTTGTTGATCACCGTTATAGGCCTTACCCTTCAGGCGCAGGTTACCCTGAGCGCCACCGGATCGGGCAATGCCTACGATGTGATCGAAGCCAAAGGGTTCGGGGTAGAGAACCCGGACTGCAAGCACCCGGAATTTGGTCCGCACGTTACTCAGGTTTTCGACAATACCCTCAATAAATATGTTTTCGTTTTCCATAGTCATGCCGTTGCCGATGACGACCGCTGCACCAATGAAGACCGGGTGCGAATGGAGATCAAGGGAGGCAGCGGCTCCCCCGCAGACCTGCAGCATACCAGCGGACAGACCGCTTACTACCGTTGGAAATTCAAACTGGATGCAGGCTTCATACCCAGCAGCCGCTTTACGCATATCTTCCAGATCAAGGCCATCGATGGGGACGACGGCGCGCCGCTGATCACCATCACACCCCGCGCGGGAAGCCCGGAGAAATTGCAGATCATCCATAGCTCCGGATCCGGTACCGGTGGCCTGGGAACGGTTCACCAGGTAGACCTGGCACCTTTCAAAGGACAATGGATCGAAGCCTATGTGAAATACAAAAGTTCCGAAGGAAGCGCCGGCACTTTCGAGATCACTTTGAAAAGATTATCCGATGGCGCCACCTTACTCAGCTATAGCAATGGCAGCCTGGATATGTGGCGCGATGGCGCTTCTTACAACCGTCCCAAATGGGGCGTATACCGTGGAAAGGATGATGCGCTGCGCGATGAACAGGTCCGTTTTGCCGATTTCTGCGTAACGGAAAGCAGTGCCAGCCTTTGCCCCAGCGATATCGGCAGCAACCAGGCGCCAACAGTAAGCATCACTTCCCCGGCCAATAATGCCAGCTTTTCCGCACCGGCCAGCATCGGTATCAGCGCCAATGCAGCCGATAGCGATGGAACCATTTCCAAAGTGGAATTCTTCAACGGCGCTACCAAACTGGGCGAAGCCCTGGCTTCTCCCTACACTTATTCCTGGACCAATGTAGCCGCAGGGAGCTATGTGATCACGGCAAAGGCCACCGATAATGCCAGCGCCACTACCACATCCACAGCGGTGAATATCACTGTTACTAACCCTCCCGCCTGTACGCCCGTTTCTGCCAGTGGCGATGATGGTAATGTACCCGCCAATGTACTCGATAACGATCTCAATACCCGCTGGTCTGCCAGTGGGGACGGACAATGGATACAGTTCTGCCTCGGCAGCACTCCCTTATCCGTTACCGGTGTACAGATCGCTTTCTATAATGGGAATGCACGTACTTCTTCCTTCGATGTGCTGGTTGGTAATGATGGGGTCAACTGGACTACCGCTGCCGCCAATCGTGTGAGCAGCGGAACTTCCACGGCTCTTGAAACATTCAGCTTTACGCCCATAACAGGCAAGTATGTCCGGATTGTGGGACATGGCAATAGTGTGAACGCCTGGAACAGTTATACCGAAGTGAAGATCCAGACCAGCTCCGGCAGTGGTCAAACCTATACGCTCACACCGGTGGCAGATGCTTATGTGCGCGATGGTACCAATGCTGCCATCACCCATGGCACCGCGGACAGCACCCTGCTCATTACGAAAGTATCGCCAGCAGGCCAGTTGAACAATGCCCGGGAAGCGTATCTGCGCTTCAATCTGTCGCAGGTGAGCGGCACCGTTAGCAGTGCCACTCTCCGGGTGTATGGTAAGATAGATGGTACCTCCGTTGCCAGCGTTCCCGTAGCCGTATTCCCTTGCTCCAATACCAGTTGGACGGAGAATGCCCTCACCTGGAACAATAAACCCGCTTCAGGGAACACCGGTCTGGATACCACTACCGTCACCAATACAGCCTATGCGTATTTCACCTGGGATGTAACAGCATACGTGGCATCGGAACTGGCGGCAGCGCACAACGATATTTCCCTGGTGATGAAAAGCCTTACAGCGCACGATCCGCGGATCTTCTTCAATTCATCAGAAGCCACTGCCAACCCTCCGCAACTGGTGGTGACCGTGAGCTCTTCCGGGCAACAGGGTCAAACACAGCGTCCGCTGGTGATGCCTTTGGGGCAAACGCAGGAGAGAAAGGCGCTCAGCATCCGTATGCTGCCCAATCCTTTCAAACAATCCGGTACCATCCTTTTCCACCTGCCGGTTGAAGGACAGACCAGCCTGGCAGTATATGATCTGATGGGAAGAATGGTATCGAAACTGGTGAATGCGAAACTGCCTGCCGGTGATCACCGCGTCCCTTTCAGCGCACATGGAACTGGTGGCATTTTCATCCTTAAACTGGAACATAACGGAAAAACAATAACAACCAAAATACAGCAGGACTAACAGCCTGCCGGTTAAACCTTATATCCTTAAACGACTGCCACATGAAATGCTGCCTGGTGTTGCTCGCCATATGTTGCGCTAACCTTATCGGTTATGCGCAAACAGGGATCTCTTCCTGGGCCCATACCGGTTCTAATGGTAAACTACAATATACGCCTGATGCCAAAGGCAACAGGATCCCAGATTTCAGTATGGTAGGGTATCGCTTCGGGGAAGAAGCGATACCCTCCGTTCCTGTAGTAAAGACCCTCAATGCAGTGAGCGGCGATAATCTTTCCCAAATACAGGCAGCCATCGATGAAGTGGCCGCCAGAACGCCCGATGGCAACGGTTTCCGTGGCGCCATCCTGCTCAAAAAAGGGCTGTACAATATCAGCAATACCCTCAACATCAATGCCGGCGGCATAGTGCTGCGCGGAGAAGGAACGGGCACTGCCGATACCAGGCTGGTAGCCACCCGGGCCGCACAACATACACTCATCAATATCCAGGGAAGCAGCACGCCTGCTGAGCTTGCCGGTTCCCGTACAAAACTGACCAATGCTTTTGTGGCTACAGGTGTGCAAACGTTTACAGTGCAATCCGCCGCCTCATTTGCAGTAGGAGATGATATCATCTTTCGCGTAGAGCCTAAAGAAGCATGGATCACTTTACTGGATATGGCGCAGTATGGTTGGACCACCGCCGCTTACCGTATGAGCTATATCCGTCGCATCACCGCTATCGATGGCAATACCGTTTCCATCGATGCTCCGGTAGTGGATCCGGTGGACGCCAATTACAAGGACGCTTATATTTACAAATACAGTTGGGACCATATCGAAAAGAATGGCGTGGAGAATATGCGCATCTCATCCACCTTCGCCAGCGATACCGACGAGAACCATGGCTGGACGGCCATCGCCTTCAACAAAGCAAGGCATGGCTGGGTGCGCGATTGCGATTTCTATTCGTTCGGGTACTCGGCCGTATACCTCCAGGAATGGGGCGTCAATATCTCTGTGCTCGACTGTCAGAATATAGATCCGGTGAGCTTACTGGAAGGCGGAAGAAGATATTCTTTCAACTGCAACGGACAACTGGCGCTCTTTAAGAATTTATATACGAGGAATGGCCGCCACGATTTTGTAACGGGCTCCACCACTGCAGGCCCCAATGTATTTGTCAATTGCAAAGCTGACAATATGCATGCGGATATCGGTCCGCACCATCGATGGGCCACCGGTCTGTTGCTGGATAATATCATCGCTAATCTCGATATCAATGTTCAGAACAGGAAGGCCTCCGGCTCCGGTCATGGCTGGGCCGGCGCCCAATGCGTGTTCTGGAACTGCACCAGTGGCAGGAAGATCATCGTGCAACAACCACCACAGCATCTCAACTGGGCCATCGGCTGCAAAGGCAATGTAACCGATGTTGGCAATTATCATACGGGTGATCCCGGTACCTGGGAATCCATCGGCAATTTTGTTACGCCGCAAAGCCTATACGAACAACAATTGCAGGATCGTCTCAGCCCTTCCACTACTTGCGTTCCCGTGAGCGCCAGTGGCGATGACGGGAATATCCCCGCCAATGTGCTCGACAATAATTCAACCACCCGCTGGTCTGCCAGCGGAGATGGGCAATGGATCCAATTCTGCCTGGGCGATACGCTCACCGTAAGCGCCGTTCAGATCGCCTTCTACAATGGCAATACCAGGACTTCCACCTTCGATATCCAGACCTCGCTGGATGGTGTCAACTTTATAACGATATCGACTAATCGAACCAGCAGTGGTGCTTCACTCAACCTGGAAAATTTCAGCATTACGCCCACTGCCGCCAAATATGTGAGGATACTGGGCCATGGCAATAACCTGAATGCCTGGAACAGTTTTACGGAAGTGAAGATCAGTACAGGCTCTCAACTGTATACTTTGCCTGCCGTTCATGATGCCTATGTCCGCGATGGCTCCTATGCCACTACCACCCACGGCACTACGGATTCCACGCTGCTCATCACCAAGATATCGCCGGCAGGGCAACTCAATAATAACCGGGAAGCCTATTTGCGCTTCAATGCATCTGGCGTTCCGGGAACGGTTTCTACGGCCATTTTGCGTGTATACGGCAAGGTGGACCTGACCACCACGCCCTCTGTTCCCGTAGCGGCCTATGCAGTGAGCAATACCAGTTGGACGGAAAATGCGCTCACCTGGAATAACAAGCCCGCTTCCGGTATTGTCCTGGATACAGTCACGGTTTCCAATACTGCTTATGCGTATTACGATTGGGATGTCACTGCCTGGGTAAGCGCCGAGCTTTCAGCAGGAAGAACGAATATCTCGCTGGCCCTGAAAAGCCTGGTAGCGCACGATCCCCGGATCTTCTGGAATTCCTCTGAAGCCGGGGCCAACACTCCGCAACTACGCATCACTGCGCAAAACTCCGTTTTGGGTACAAAAGCGCAAAAGTCCATCACCACTGCAACAGGAGAGAAGAATGATATCGGGCCCATGAAGCTGTATCCCAATCCATTTCGTGGTAGCAGCACGGTTAGTGTGCATATGGAAAGATCAGGCAACGCAGGATTGGTGGTGTACGATATCACAGGAAGAAGGGTAGCCACCCTGTTCAATGGAATGCTGCCCGCAGGTGATCACAGATTCAGCTTCCGGCCATCAGCCGGTACCGGCATATACATCGTTTCATTCAGTTCCGGTACGCGTACTGTGAGTATGCGATTGCTACAGGAATAAATGACTTGCTCACCAAACAGTTGATACAACATGAAAAAAACATCTACTAATTCTTTACTGAAAAGCCCTCATTGCTTCAGGAGCCTGCTGCTGGTAGCGATGAGCCTGGTCTGCCTTTCCAAAACATGGGCAGCCACCATCACGGTTTCATCGTTGAGCGCCCTTCAAACGGCCATCAACAATGCCAATCCCGGTGATGTGATCATCCTCTCCAATGGCGTGTACACGGCTTCGGCGGATATCACCGTTACCAAACAAGGCACTGCTTCCCAGCCCATCACCATCCAGGCACAATCCATACTGGGCGTGGAGATCAAGGGAACTGCCGGGTTTGCCGTGAATAGTCCTGCCAAATATATCATCATCAAAGGGTTCAAGTTCACGCATTCGGCCTCACAATCAGGTATGGCCAGCGGAACCAGTTTCATCCGCTTTACGCAAAACCTCTTCCAGTGCCCGGGTGATGGTGATTATTTTTCGATCAATGGCAACGACCAGGAAGTGGATCACAATACTTTCCAGAACAAGACCGGTCTGGGTAAATTCATCATCGTGCGGGGAACCGGCAGCCAGTTAGCGCAGCGCCTTTGGGTACACCACAATTATTTCAAGAACCAGCCTGCCCAATCCGGCAATGGTAATGAGACCATCCAGTTCGGCCTCAGCGGATACAGCATGAGCAATACCAACAGTATTTTCGAGTACAATCTTTTTGAGGATTGTGCCGGTGAGAATGAATTGCTCTCTGTAAAAACCTCCAAACTCACCATCCGCTTCAATACAGTGCGTAACTGTCCCGCTCAGATGACCCTTCGCCATGGCAATTTCGACGAAGTGTACGGCAACTATTTCATCAATACACCTGGGCTGCGCATTTTCGGTGACGATCATAAGATCTATAGCAATCATTACGAGAGCTGTAGTGTAGCCATCAATATCGGGAATGGTGATGGAGAAGTGGCGAATGGAGATGCGCTTACTGTGCATGATCGTCCTGACCGTTGTTTGATCGTGTACAACACGCTTGTGAACAATACGAACAATTACAAGATGGATGGCAGGACCAACGGATTAGGGGCTACCAATACCACTTTTGCCAACAATATCATCCAGGGCGGCGGGGCGGCGGCCACTATCGGCGGGCCCAATACCGGCGCTGTCTGGAGCAATAATATCATTTACCAGACCAGCGGTGCAGGCGCTATGCCTTCCGGTGGTTACACCAATGTGGATCCGCAGATAGCGCGCGATGCCACCGGTACTTTCCATTTACAGAGCGGAAGCCCGGCCATCAATGCAGGTACGGGTGCATACTCCTGGGCCGACAAGGATATGGATGGGCAAACAAGAACAGGCAGTTTTGATATCGGCGCCGATGAAGTATCGTCTGCCGCTGTTACTGCACAGATACTCACTCCCTCGATGGTGGGACCGAATGGAGAAGATCCAACTCCTCCCACCTGTATTCCTGTTTCGGCCAGTGGTGATGATGGCAATATTGCTGCCAATGTGTTGGACAATGATCTCAATACCCGCTGGTCTGCCAGCGGAGATGGACAATGGATTCAGTTCTGCCTGGGCGATACGGTTCCCGTGTCTGCTGTGAAGATCGCTTTCTACAGCGGCAATACACGGTCATCACTCTTCGATATCCAGGTGAGCAATAATGGAACCAGCTTCACCAATGTGGCTACAGGACTGCAAAGCAGCGGTACCAGCACTGCGCTGGAAACCTTCAGTTTCACTACCGTTCAAACCAAATATGTGCGCATTCTCGGGCATGGCAACACTACCAATGCCTGGAATAGCTATACCGAAGTGCAGATCGTTCAACAAACGAACAATGCTCCCACCGTGAGCATTTCATCACCTGCCAACAATGCATCGTTCACAGCACCGGCATCTGTCACCATCACCGCCACCGCTGCCGATAGCGATGGCACCATTTCCAAAGTTGAATTCTTCAACGGCGCTACCAAACTGGGTGAAGCCACTGCTTCTCCCTACACCTTCAACTGGAACAACGTGGCAGCGGGCAATTATGTGCTCACGGCAAAGGCTACTGATAACGGCAATGCCAGTACTACTTCATCAGCCGTGAACATCAGTGTGGTAGCGGCTCCCGTTTGTGTGCCGGTATCCGCCAGTGCCGATGATGGCAATGTTCCTGCCAATGTACTGGACAATGATCTCAATACCCGCTGGTCTGCCAGTGGCGATGGACAATGGATACAATTCTGTCTCGATAACCCGGCATCTGTAATCGGCGTGCAGATCGCTTTCTATAGCGGCAATACCAGAACAAGCACATTTGATGTGTTGGTAGGGAACGATGGCAGCACCTGGACAACAGCGGCTTCCGGCCGTGTAAGCAGCGGTACATCCACCGCCCTCGAAACTTTCACCTTTACGCCTGTCACCGGTAAATATGTTCGTATTGTGGGTCATGGTAATAGTGTGAATCTCTGGAATAGTTATAGCGAAGTGAAGATCCAGACTAGTTCCGGAAGCTCACAAACCTTTACGCTTACGCCCGAAGCGGACGCCTATGTGCGCGACGGTACCAATGCCGATATCACGCATGGCACCACCGATCCCACCTTACTGATCACGAAACTATCACCGGCAGGGCAACTCAATAATGCGCGTGAGACCTATCTCCGATTTGATGCTTCTACAGTATCCGGAACCGTTACCAGCGCCACTTTGCGGGTATATGGAAAGATCGATCTGACCACTGTGCCAAGCGTTCCCATCGGTGTATATGCTGTAGCAAATACCACCTGGAGCGAGTCTGCCCTTACCTGGAACAATAAACCAGCATCAGGCGCCGGTCTCGATACCAATACCGTTACCAACACTGCCTATGCCTATATCAGTTTCGATGTTACGGGGTATGTCCAAACAGAACTGGCGGCATCGCGCAGCAAGGTCTCTTTTGCGATGAAGAGCCTGACGGCCCATGATCCACGTGTGTTCTGGAACTCAAAAGAATTTGGTTCAAACCCGCCTCAACTGGTGGTAGAGACTGCATCAGGAAGCCTGGTAACAAGAACAGCCGGATACGCGCAGCAGGCCGTAGCTGAGCCTTCATTGCGCACTTCTATCCTTGCTTATCCCAATCCTTTCCGAAGCACCAGCAGCATCCGGTTCAGTGTACAACAGTCAGGCAGGACCGAACTGACGGTATTCGATATCCAGGGAAGGAGAGTGGCTGTGCTGGTGAATGGTTATCTCTCTGCAGGTGAGCATAGAGCTCAATTCACAGCACCAGCAGGAACTAAGGGCGTTTACCTGCTCAGGCTGGTGAACGGAGGAAAGACAGTTACACATCGGATCGTTCAGGAATAAGTATAACAAATAGTTACACCATACAAGAACTCCTTTTAACAAACCTATCTTTTATGAAAGAACGCAACAAATTCAGATCCTGGCGGCTGCTGATGCTATGCTGCCTTGCATTGGTAATGCTGTTCCCGTACGCGCATGGGCAAACTCTGCCCTCCAATTTTACGCGCGTGCAGGTTGCAACCGGGCTAACGGCCCCAACAGCCATGGCCTTCACACCTGACAACCGCATACTGGTCTGTCAAAAGGGTGGGGAACTGCGGGTGATCAAGAACGGTAGCCTGCTGAGTACGCCTGCCATCACCCTGTCAGTGAATACCAGCGGTGAGCGTGGCCTTATCGGAGTGGCGGTGGATCCCAATTTTGCCACCAACAATTATATCTATCTCCATTATACGCATACAACGGGACCGCATAACCGTGTTAGCCGTTTCACGCTTGGATCCAACGATCTGGCTACCGGTGAAACTGCCATCCTTGACCTGCCCACGCTCAGTGGTATCTACCATAACGGCGGCGGGCTGGCATTCGGCCTGGATGGGAAACTCTTTGTAGCAGTAGGGGAGAACCAGGTGGGCTCCAACTCACAGAACCTCGACAGCTACCTGGGAAAGATCCTTCGCATCAATACAGATGGAACAGTGCCAACCGGAAACCCCTTCACGGGGGGCGCACAACGCAGCCGCATCTGGGCCTATGGATTACGCAATCCTTTCACCATTGCGGTGGACCCGGTAAGCGGAAGATTATTGGTGAACGATGTGGGTAACGCTACCTGGGAAGAGATCAACGATGCTTCTACCGGTGGCCGGAATTTCGGCTGGCCGGATAAAGAGGGGATGTGTACCAGCGGATGTACCGGTCTTACCAATCCGCTCTATGTATATGCAACCAATCGTACCGATCCTCCACCTAACGGGCAGGGATGTGCGATCAATGGCGGCACTTTCTTCAATGGTGCTATCAGTAATTATCCTTCTACCTATAACGGAAAATATTTCTTCCTGGATTACTGCGGCGCCTGGATCGATTATATCACGCCTTCCAGTGGCGCCAGTCGCACCAATTTCGGAAGCAGCCTGAGCCAGGACAATGTGGGTATCAAACAGGGGCCCGATGGCAACCTGTACTACCTGCGTATCGGCAACAATACGTTGTATAAGATCGTGTATTCCGGCGGCACTTCTGCGCCCATCATCACTACACAACCTGCCAACCAGGTAGCACCACTGGGT
>JAGIAP010000430.1:0-217 GCA_017744805.1 Chitinophagaceae bacterium
TTCCCAGGGCGTGGAAATGATCACTGCATCCAGGTCCTTCTGCTCCAGGAGTTTTTTCCAGGCATAGGGATCTGTCTTAAAAATTTTCGGCTCTGGCTTTCCGGCGTTTTTGATCATATCCAGCGAATGCTGTAACATATTATCATCGATATCGCAGATGGCCGTAAGGGTTACATCCTTTCTGCGAAGAAGATTGGCAAGATGATTTTGTCCTCTG
>JAGIAP010000430.1:227-4595 GCA_017744805.1 Chitinophagaceae bacterium
GGCCAACACCGATCATACCGATCCTGACTGTTTGTTGTTGGGCAAAAAGCTGGCAAGCGGGAAGTATGGCAAACCCTGCGGTAGCGATCCCGGTATTTCTTACAAATGACCTGCGATCCATGCGTTAATTTTTAGTAAAATTGTAGGTGGCAATAATAACCATAAATGAGGAAACACGCGTCATGAAAGCAAAACTTACGCAATCGTATGCGATATTGGAATTTTACCGGGAACTGCGCCCCGATTTCCCATTGCCGGAAGGAGTGGCTATCATGAATCCCTTTACCGACAAGGATTCCAGCGCACTGGCCACTGTCTTCTATAATAAGTTCTACAACGATCAGCACCCGAGGAAATTTATTTTCGGTATCAACCCCGGAAGGTTCGGCGGGGGCGTTACCGGCGTTCCCTTCACAGATCCCATCCGCCTGCAGGAGGACTGCGGTATTCCGAACGATCTTCCTAAAAAAGCGGAGCTCAGTTCCATCTTCGTATATGAAGTGATACAACGATATGGCGGCGCTGCTGCATTTTACAGGGACTTCTTCATCACTGCCCTCTCTCCTCTCGGCTTCACGAAGAACGGTCTCAACCTCAATTATTATGATGATAAGGAATTGCTGAAGGCCAGTGAGCCATTCATTGTGGATACGATCGAAAAAACGAAAAAGATGATCCTAACGGATAGCAATACCTGTTACTGTCTCGGTGAAGGAACGAATTTCAAGATATTCCAGAAGCTGAATGCCAAACATCATTTCTTTGAGAAGATCATTCCGTTGCCGCATCCGCGTTGGGTGATGCAGTACAGGAGGAAGCGGATCGGGGAATTTGCGGATGAATACGTGCAGAGGTTGAGAGGAGATTGATATATTTTTCTTTTGGTGGGTGCAAAGAGATATGAACGCTGGCTGTGAAACGAACCAGCGCTTTGGTGGGTTTGATGGACTGTGGATTGGGGGGATTGGGCTTTGGTGCAAAGCCAGACTTCTTCGCTTACGTTTCGGAGGCCAGCTTTTCATACCCCTTTGCACCTGCCCATCTCTAATAGTGCATCAATCTTTCTTCTCAACCTCCGTACATATTATCCGCTCAATGAGGGGGAGAGATAGGGTGAAACTAAGATCACTCGGAGGAAATGAGTGTTCCATCCGCGGGTTGGTGAGTGGGGCAAGGCCGGGAAATGATATGTAAAAGAAGGCCTTCGAAACGTAAGCGAAGAAGTCTGGCTTTGCACCAAAGCCCAACCCCTCCAATCCACAGCCCATCAAACCCACCAAAGCGCTGGTTCGTTTCACAGCCTTCGTTACATATCATTTCCCGGCCGCCGCCCGATCAACCCCAACCCCAATCCCCTTTGCATAACAGGGTCTTACACAAAAACTTAACCGGTAATATCGTAACAATCCCCCCGGACTTCCTTTTTTTGTGTAATATTGCACCTGAAACCACATTTCAAATCGGGCGTCAATTATCTTTCTTCATCCATATCCGCTCTGATATCCTTTCCCATCCAATAATTTATGATTGTAGCCGTTAAACGGTATTCGCCATTATAAAAACCAGTTCACGCCCCAAAGCACATACCTTGAAACTGTTGAGATCATCCTTTTGGCTGCATTCAATCTTTTATACCCTGCTACAGCGGTTCTCGCTGTTCTTTTTCGGTGCTGTAGCATATATGGTACTGGCCCGCGGCCTTTCAGCCGATGGTTCCATGGCTATCTGGGCATTGTACCTCACCATCCTCTCCCTCTTCGAGACGGTGAAACAGGGCCTACTCCGCAACCCGACCATCAAATTCCTCAGCCTCACCGAATATGCCGACCGTAAGGCGGAAGTGCAATCGTCCTCCATGGTCATCAACCTGCTCTTCTCTGCCATCACCCTGATCGGGCTGGTAGCGGGCAGCGGAATGATCAGCAACCTGCTCAAATCCCCCGATCTTACCCCCTTGCTCCATTGGAGCGCGGCCTTCATCATATTGTTGGTGCCTTTCAACCATTTCGAGATCCTGTTGCAGGCGCGCTATCATTTCCAGCAGATCTTCTGGGCTTATTTTGTAAGACAGGGCAGTTTCTTCCTGGGCATCCTGATCCTTTTCTTCTTTGCCAAAGAATATTTCACGTTGATGAACCTGCTGATCCTGCAACTGGCATCCTTGCTGGCGGGCAATATCATGCTGTTTGTGGCCGTGCGGCCTTACCTGATGAAGAAATTCCATTACGATAAGAGTATTATCGTACGCATGTTCCACTTCGGGAAATATATTTTCGGCACCAATCTCTGCTCCAATGTCACCCGCAGCTTCGACCATTTCATCACGGCCAATACCCTGAGCCCGCAAACGGGAAAACAATATGTGAGCTTCTACAATACCGTGGCGCGGATCAACAATATGATCGACGTGCCCTCCCTGGCGGCGGCCGATGTGCTCTTCCCCAAGAATGTGGAAAGCCTGGAAGAACATGGGATCGGAAAAGTGAAATACTATTTTGAAAGAATGGTAGGCACCATCCTGGCGGTGATATTCCCCATCTGCATATTCATTTTCTGTTTCCCGAAGTTCATCATCTTCATCATCGCAGGCCCACAATATTACGAGGCCATCCCCATCCTGCAGATCACGATATTCGCCAGCCTGGTAAAACCGATCGGCTACCAGTATGGGTCAACGTTAGATGCCATCGGTAAGCCTGTAGTCAATTTCTGGACCAGCGCCGTGATGATGATCATCGCCCTGGTAACCACCTGGCTCTGCCTGTTACAATGGGGCGGTATGGGCGCTGCCTATGCTACCGTGCTCAATAGTATCATCGGCGGCAGTATCATGTACTTCGTGCTGAAAAAACAGATACAGTTGGAAGGAAGGAATATCATCCGGTATGCCATCCAGTGTTACAGGGATATCTGGGCATTCAGGAAAAAACTCAACAGACAACCAGTGGCCTGAGGCCATTCAAATATTTAATATAGACGTATGAAGATCGCTTTTACAATCTGTTCAAACAACTACCTGTCCCTCGCCCGCGCATTGGGCAAATCACTCGCCGCTACCGGCAATGATTATCACTTCATCATCGGATTGGTAGATAAGATGGACGAACGGCTGGCAGAATATTACAAGGATTTCACCATCCTCCCCTGTGATCAGATCGGTATCCCCGACCTGGAAGAGATCGCCATCAAATACAGCATCGCGGAATTCAATACAGCGCTGAAACCTTTCTATTTTCAACACCTTTTCAAACAATATCCGGACGCGGAATATATCACCTTCCTGGATCCGGACATGCTCATTTACCGTAAGCTCCAGGAACTGGAAGACGGCCACAGGGCTTATGAGATCCTGCTGACCCCGCATATCCTGCATCCCATGAAGCTGGACGGCAAGCACCCAACGGAGATCTCCTATCTCTCCACCGGCACTTTCAACCTCGGCTTCCTCTCCCTGCGCCAGGGACCGAATACCACGGAATTCCTCGACTGGTGGGCTGAACGCCTCCGTCATTTCTGTTACTTCGATTTCCCCAGCGGGTTGTTCGTTGATCAGAAATGGGTGAACCTGGTGCCCGTTTTCTTCGAATCCGTTTTCGTGCTCAAACACCCGGGCTACAATGTGGCTTACTGGAACCTCCAGGAAAGAACGCTCTCCAATAACAATGGCAACTGGTTCATCAACCAGCAATACCCGCTCAGCATTTATCATTTCAGCAGCGTGGGCATTAAGCAGGGACTGCTTTTCCATAAACAGCAGAACCGTTATACCGATGCCGACCTGCCACTGAATAAAGAGCTCTTCACCAGTTACCGTCAACTGGTGTTGGATGAAGGCTACCTGCAAACCAACCCTTACAGTTGCTACTATGTGGAACTGCATAACAAGGCAGTGAAGGATAAACTGAAAAGCAGTTTCAGCGGTCGAATGAAACTCTGGCTCAAAGGCATGATCCCGGCCAAACAGCGCGCCAAACTGAAACAAAAATTGATGAACTTCGCCAATAGTTAAATCATACTGTTGGATATAGAACAATACTTACTGGCAGAGCACTCCAAAGCACAATGTCTCCGCATTGTGGAATATATCGGTAACGATAAAGAGCGCTTTGCCAGCCTCATGCGATCCTTCCTCCGCGGGCCTTACCGGATCACCCAGCGGGCCGCCTGGCCGCTTAGCATCTGCATTGAAAGATACCCGGAACTGATCAATCCCTGGTTTTCCAAACTGTTGAATAAACTGGAAGAGCCGGGCACGCATAATGCCGTAACACGGAATATTGTAAGGACCCTTCAATTCGTAAAGATCCCACAACGCCACCAGGGCCGGGTGATGAGCATCTGCTTCGATCAGATCGCCAACCCACAAGC
>JAGIAP010000431.1 GCA_017744805.1 Chitinophagaceae bacterium
CCCGCTGAACAACGATGTCGGCCACTATCTTGGTTAATGTTGATTTTTCCTTGAATTCGGTAATGATAACGGTGGTGTGATAAGGTATCTCTTCCTTGTACAGGTAGAAGATCTTTTCACGGACCATTTCCGCTACAAAAAATTTGGTGGGGAGATCGGTAAGGTCCTCTCCATCGAAGAATGGCATTCCTTCCGGGAGATATTTCAGAATGGCCTGTGTCAGCTCATTCAGTTGTACGCCTTTGAGGGCAGAGATGCCGATCAGTTCCTTACAGTAAGCCTTTGAGCCGAAGAAGGCATACACTTCTTCCAATCTTTCTTTCTTAGCCTGGTCCGTTTTGTTGACCACCACGATACTGGGCACTTTCAGCTTCAGGGCTTCAAAGATCTGGTTAGCTTCTTCCAGATTTTCATTGGCATCTACCAGCAGGAGAGCCACATCGGAGTCTTCCATGGCGCTCTTCACAGCCATCATCATTTTCTCCTGGAGCTTGTATTTAGGATCGATGATACCCGGGGTATCGGAGAGAATGATCTGATAATCATCGGTTGTAAGGATGCCACGGATACGGTGACGGGTGGTTTGCACCTTGGGCGAAACAATGGCCAGCTTCTCCCCCATGAGGGCATTCATCAGCGTGCTCTTCCCGGCATTGGGCCGGCCAAATATGGTGACAAAACCTGTTTTCATAATGTTCTATGCCTGAAGGGATAGAGAAACCCAAACCGTTTGAGGCGCTGCAAAGGTAAAGAATAATAAGGAGGGATATTTTTTTGTGGATATGATAAGGGAATTATAAATTGCAACTGAAAATTAGTTGCAATAATTTGAATAGCCGCTAAAGGTCGTCGCAAACCTGCTCAGCGATTCAAGGCAACTCAAATCTATTTTTAACCAGTAAAAATCAATCAATCATGGTCCGAGCAAATCCGACGCTTTCCTGCCGTGAAGATTTTACGCAAATCTTCTTCTATTATGAGAAGCACCGTAAGATTTTTGAGCAGGCTAAAATCGCGTCCTAAGGATTTTACCTGGAAGGAGCTCTGCAGCCTCCTCGGCTATCTTGGATTCATTGAGATCAAAACAGGCAAAACATCTGGTTCATTGAGAAAATTTGCCGACAGTAAAAAGAATCTGATCATTTTGCATCAACCACATCCCGGTAATGTGATGAAGCAGTATGCACTAAAATACGTGATCGACAGGTTGACCGAATTAGGATATTTACAAGATGAATGAGTTGCTGCAATACAAAGAATACCTCGCTTCTGTGCATTTCAATGCATCGGACGAGGTATTTTTTGGTAAGATCCTCGGCATCGATGACCTGGTCAGCTTTGAAGGCAGCTCCGTCAAGGAGCTGAAGAAAGCCTTCCATGATGCTGTCGATGACTATATAGAAACCTGCCGCCAACTGGGTAAAGAGCCCAACAAAACCTATAAGGGAAGCTTCAATATCCGCATCGGTACTGAATTACATCGCGAAGCTGCGATAGTGGCCGCACAAAACAATATCTCGCTCAATGACCTCGTCAGGTCTTGTATCGAATACGCACTCTCACATTGGGAAGCGCTGACCAGGGCTATTCAAAAGCAGCAACAATAGAACTGCTTCTTTCTGATCGCAGCAGCAAGCAGTATATCCGAATACCCGGATTGAGTTGTATGATATTTTCGGGAAACTCGTCTTGCACCGCCAGGAGTTGAATCGATATTCAATAGATATCAATGAACGATTGACCTCCGTGGTATACCAGGCACGTATATACGCTGATGGTACTGTCCGGGTCAAAACGGTGATGATCGGGAAATAAAAACTTTTACATAGAACCTGAACCCTCACCTGGCTGCATTACGGATCCGGTGCTGGTTACAGACTGCCACTAAAACAAAAAACCAGCCGTAAACGACTGGTTCTGATTCTGTTGCGAAGGGAGGGATCGAACCTCCGACCTTCGGGTTATGAGCCCGACGAGCTACCGCTGCTCTACTTCGCGATGTATTGGAGTGCAAATATAGGACCTTTATACATTCGCACCAAAATGATTTTCATTTTTTTACAAATTGTATATTCACTCAATGAAATATTTCGCTTCCCTACTCCTTATCATGCCATCATTTTTTTCTTGCAGCAAGGGCGTTACACAGCAGCAGGACGAGCTGTACAGCCGCCATCTCCAACGTAAGGTAACCCTAACGGTGATCAATACTCCCGTACCCGATGATCATGCCGAGCTCAATCTCCTGCTCCTCAACGATGGCCAGGACATCGATAAACTCCGCGCAAAAGCCATTACAGACAGCCTTTACAAAGCCAAAAAACTACAACCACTCGTGATCGTAGCCATCCATACCGGCGACCGCATGCAGGAATATGGCATTTCAGGAAAACCGGATTATGAAAAAAGAGGAAGCAAAGCAGATCACTATGATGATTTCATCAATAACGAGCTCTACCCCTATATCAAAAAGAAATCCGGTGTAAGAAAATTCAAGAGCGTAGCCTTTGCCGGCTTCTCACTGGGAGGCCTCAGCGCTTTCGATATCGGCTTTACGCATAACGACAAGATCCAGAAACTCGGCATCTTTTCCGGCTCATTCTGGTGGAGGGATAAAGACACGAAGGACAGTACCTATAATGATAACAAGAACCGCATCATGATCGCCCGGCTCAAAGCTTCCCGCAAAAGACCGGATCAGCAATACTGGTTCTGGGTGGGTGGAAAAGAAGAAAGCTCAGACAGGGATGGAGATGGCATCATCGATGCCGTGGACGACACCCGGGATGTGATCGCCCTGTTGAAAGAAAAAGGAGTTCCGGATAACAATATCATCTATAACGAAGCGCCCCAGGGGCAACATGATTGGCCCTACTGGAGCGCTGCATTTCCTGAATTCATGATCTGGGCCTTCGGCCGCTGATCATTATTCCATTAATTTCTTTTTTTCACGCTACTGGCGCCGCTTACCTGCTGATTCTTTACCACAGCCTCGCCTTTGTAATACACATCACTGGCGCCAGATGCTTTTGCATTCAATTCCTTGTTCACCGTGATCTGTACATCGGATGCGCCACTGGTATCGATATCGGCATAATCCGTGATCAGCTCATACCCTTTGAGATCGCTGGCCCCATTGGCATCGATATGCACGCTCCCTGCCCTGCCACTTACATGTGCATCGGAGGCCCCGGACAATTTCGCTTTGAACACACCCACATCCAGGGTGGCCTTGAAATCACTGGCTCCACTCATATCGATTGACAACTCTGCGCCTTTGATGGTATTGGTAGCGATCACGTCACTGGCGCCGGAAGCCACTATCCGCTTCAGTTCCTTAAACCCGATATAGGCCCTCAGCTTCATATTGCCGGAAAAACTGAATTTATCGTTGTCGAAGGTGATCTTCAAAACCCCCTCTTCCACCACTGTCCTGATCCTGTTCCGGTACTCTTCTTTGGAAGCACTCACGGCCAGGGTCTCATTCTCATCCTGCGACAAAAAAAGATCGATGGCATTGGATACCCGGATCGAGTGGAAAGGCGTCACTGTCCTTACCGCTACATTGGGATCGTTGATGATCACTTTCTGCGCCATCAGTCCCAGGGGCAAAAAGGCCAGAACAAAAAATATCCATCTTTTCATATTGGTCTGTCTGTTTACTTCTTATTTACTGTTACGAACACTACCGCCGCTACTGGTGCTCACATCGCTCCGGGTTGCATTGCCTTTGTACACCAGCTCTCCGCCACTGCTGGCCTTGGCAGTCACTTCTTTGTTGATGGTCAGCTTTACGCTGGCGCCACTGCTCACTTTCACGGAAGCCTTTTCAGCGGAAAGCTCATACCCACTAAGGTCACTGCCGCTACTTCCTTCTACGGAGATCTTGCCGGCAGTACCGGAAATCTTCACTACGGAACCACTTTCATGGTCCACTTCCAGCGAGGCCACTTCTACCCTCCCTTTGAAAGTACCGCCACTATGGGCATCCAGCTCCAGCTTCTCTGCCTTGATGGTGCCTTCCACCTGCATCACGGCTCCCGAAGATACCCCCAGTTTCTCTACCGTAGCAATGGAAACATAGGCTTTTACCGTTTTCCTGAGGTATTTGAATTTGAAATTCAGTCCTGTATTCTCGAAAAAGATACGCAAAACCCCATCTTGTACAATGGTCTTCACTCTGGCCCTCGCTTCAGGCGTTTCAGCACTGATGGCTACTGCTTCCTGCTCGTCCTGCGTGATATACAATTGGATGCCGGTGGCCACATTCACGCCCTTGAATCCTTTTACATCGCGAACCTCCGCATTGGGGTCGTTGAAGGTCTTCTGCCCCAGGACGATCACTGTAAAGAGCAGTGCAACAAGGCTTAATCCTATTCTTTTCATAATTATGTTTTTCAGGTGAAAGGAGATATACCATAATGGACGTGCAGTATTACCCGAATGTTACAGAAAATCGAAACTTCTTTTATTTTTTCCGGACTTCAACCATTGGGGCAGGAAAATGAACGATGAATTCCGAGCCGGCCCCTGCCCCCGTGCGGAGCTCCAGGTCAAGGCCATGAT
>JAGIAP010000432.1 GCA_017744805.1 Chitinophagaceae bacterium
GGACAGTAGTTGGCAAGTTTTTTAGGTAGGGAATCGGGCAGAGCTTTTCCTTGCAATTCTGCAATAATTCATATCGTTGTTGCATTTGCTTTTCATATCTGTACAATTTTCCCGATACCAATTCAGTAGTTGCCGTTGAGTAATTATTAGTAAGAAAGATACCGGCCAGGAATAATACGCCAATCGCTAAATACATCCGTTCGGGCCTCAGAATTACCCCGATCTTTTCTTGAGTAAGCAATTCTCCGAATAATATGCTCCCCGTCCCAATGATGCCCATCAAAAAAATGAAAATGATCATATTAGTGACCCGGAGTGGTACAATATGACCTTCATTAACATAACAGGTTGCCAAAGAGAGCATCAACATGGAACCGCCCCAAATCACAATCAAAAAATATAATTGCTTGCGAGGCCAATTCAGGTAGATTCTCAGATATGGAAGCAGTCTTTTCAATGGGGCAATGATGAGAAGAATACCTATCCATAGAAAAGGATTCACACAAGCTTTAACAATGTTATATCCAACTTGCATAAATGCAAATCGGGTTGCATACAGTAGGGACACTTCTCTCTTTTCAATGACTGAAAAATATCTGCGGCTGCTGGAGCCAGCGCTTAGTAATATATACCAGGAAAAAAGCGTAATCACAAGCATTATCAATTCCCATCCAATACTTTTCCGTTTGTACATACGATATACCAGCACCAGCAAGATAGATCCTGTAGCAATCATGTTCAATAGTTCGATGAACCCCAGCATTACAGCCAATACAATGCAACTACTCAAACCATACAATATATTTCTTCCAGGTTTAGTATATATTCTGATCCAAAGCGAAATCCATAAACACAAAAACAATAATCCAAGCTGGTAACATACCAGTGAAGAGATCCAATACAGACCTTCTCCCATGCCAGGCATCAGGGTGAGATATGTGATAATAATTACGGCGCTTAAGAAGTCAATATCTTTTCGGCTTGCATCCACTTGTATGATCGAGCGGATGAGATACGCAATAATTCTCCAAAAGAGTAGAATAAAGATCAGCGGAATGACCTTATACAACCAGAAATTACCGAAGGTCAGGGGGCTGACCGCGCTAATCGCAAGAGCCGAATACCTGGGATTGACAGTATTGAAAAGAATTTTTTGTGCAGGAAAATAACCATGTTCCCTAACCAGCGCAGTGATCCAATAGTCATCCCCTACCGGGTTGTTGAAAAATGAAATAATGAAAAATGGTAAGGCCATGATGGAGAGTATGATCCAATTGACATACATTCTATTCCCTTGGGAGATTGTGCTTGAGAGGACAGTATTTTTTGGCATGGCAGAACCAGGTTCGTGTGCTGATATCATTAGATTACTGGGGAAATCCGATATATACCCAATCGCCATCTATAAGGTGGCATTCATGCTCAGGCAAATCCAAAAGAGCAGTAAGGATCTCTTTGCGGGGAAAGAAATTCACATGCTCATCAAGCGTATAATAATAATAACGTTGTTTAGGCGTGATCACTATCAATTTCTTCCTGGCAATTCTTTTCAATTCATCAATCAGAGAATGGGCGTCATGCACATGTTCAATGGTATGTGTACAAACAACCATGTCGAAGGATTTCCCGGCGAAAGGCAATTTCCTTGCGTCAGAAAGTGTAAATGGGAATTGAGCAGCACCGGCATGTGCAACAAAATCAGTCCCGTGCAATTCCAGTTCTGGAAATCGATCATTCAATAACTGCAAAAGGTACCCCTTCCCACATCCTACGTCAAGGACTGAATTGATACCCTGTTGACATTGATCAAGAATGAATTTTAGTCCACCAGTTGAAATATCAGTATTGCGATTAGTAGATATCGACCGGATATTTGAGTAAAATTGTTGCAATTGTTCGGGTGTCCATTTGAAATAATTCTTTTTGAAATCCATGGCTGCTGAAACATTATGGCCACGATATGCATAGTAATAAAATGGATACATGAACCACCTGGAATCCCTGATGATAGGAGGTAAACATTCATCCATGATGAAGCGAATCCGGTTGGTCCAATTTCTATTCATTAATCCTGTATTTTCCCTGGGCTTGATTGAATAAAATGCTGAAAAGACTGAACAACATTACAAAACCATCTTTGAAAACATTTACTGAGCTACCCTCTTGCTCGACGACATGAACGGGAAGCCTTTTAATATCGATGCGGTTCTTCCTGGCAACGAATAACAATTCAACATCGAAGGAAAATCCACTTTGTGTAAGTTTATTAAAGATAGCTTTGCCTGTTTTCTCCCTGAATCCTTTGATGCCACACTGGCTGTCGGTAATCCCCTTAACATAAAAGCGACTTATTAACAACGAGAGGATCCGGCTACCTGCTTTCCTCATGATGACGGTTTCTTTTGCATATCGGGAACCTGGCAATGTTCTGTCTCCTATAACAATCAGGTGATGTTGCAGTGCATCGATCATCCTGTTGATCACATCCAAATGAAAAGGGAAATCACCATCCATGAATATGATCAATTCACCTGTTGAAGCCAATATGCCTTTTTTCACGGCCATTCCCTTACCTGCATTGCGATCGTTCCGGAGATAGTTACAACTATGAAGGTCAGCAATCGCCTTGATCTGATCTTTATTTACTGAACCATCATCTACAATGATTATTTCGTATACGCATATGCGCTCATCGAGCACAGCTTTCAATTCTCTTATCCCATTGCCAAGGCCGGAGAACCTGTTGTATACTGGCAAGACTATGCTAATCATTGTTTTCATTGCAATAGACATATTAATCGGGTAACAGATTTGTCAATCCTCCCCTGGGATACCTGATGGAATCAATTATCAACGTATCGATCCCATAGTATTCGGCAAAAAAATAAGCATTTTGTGGATTGAAGCGCTCATGCTCTACAAAAACGAATGAAGGAGGAAATCTGAATTCTGCCATAACAAACCGGCTTTTGTTTCCGAATCGTTTTCTGATAGCAGTTTCAATATCTGTACGATAATTATTGATCCGGACGACTCTGGCTCCCTTTGATCTTTCAGATTCAACTGTATGGATCTGGTGCTCCATTACCGAATGATGAGCAGGGGCTACAAGAATGTTAGCCACCAACTCTCTAAAAAAAACAGAACCCAGTAAAACTACAACAAACAGGAAACTGAAAATCCTGCCAAACTTGTGTTGACTATTTCTAACCACAGAGAGGAATGTCTGCAACTTGCCAGCATTCATGAAGATTATCCACCAGGTTCCAAGGAGGAAGATACAGATAAGAATATTATTACCCCTTTCCGGAATGACATAATTGGCTACATGCCTCAAAATAAGATCAAATAAGAAGATCATTCCTACCAGGCAGGCAAATTCAAGCAGCCAACCCGTTCTCTTCCTATTGCACCACTGAAGAAAACCTGCATTGAGATTTGCACTCAACAACATTGCGCCGAGCCCACTTATATAAAAGACCGGATTAGAAAATAAGATGAGTAAAAAGTGCCAGGTACGGAATACTGAACCACTGACAGATACGAGAAGTGGCTGCGTTTGGTGAAATCCTCCTGAACGGACATTATTACCTGGCATCTTGAATATGATCACTACCATAACAAAAGCAACTATGGCGATCAGCAGCAATGGAACGGGCAGACGATATCCTGATAACAGCAGCATTAGTATCACCGCAAAAGGGAAAACAAAACTGAAATACATCATGACCTCGTTACAGCCACCGAGAAGAAGAGTAATCACGCAAATGACAAATGCATGAAACCAGGGCCTTGTCTGAGAGAATAAATTTGCCCAAACGGTCAGGTATATCAGAAACAGACAAAATGGAATAGTATAAGTAATCACCGCCGGCATCCAATAGATAAAGCTGGCAACTTCAGGAATTATAGCAAGAAAGGTAAGGAATAAGATAGCAGCAATCAGTAAGGCCCGTGCTCTTCCTGGCTGGTTTGTCATCAGGTGCTGCCCCATAGAAAACACGAAGCGGTATATACAATAATAACTGATCAGTAATGAAGAAAACAGTAAGATGGCATAATTATCCAGGAGAAAACGGTTAGAGCATAACAACAGGTAAATGGGCACGGTGGTGAATCGTCCATTCATATTGATAAGATACCATTCAATAGCGTGCGTAAATCCATATTTGTGCACAAGGTATGGTGCAACAAAATCTTCGTTAACCGGAGATTGGAATAGCACCAATGCTGTGATGGCAGTACCCAAGGCGATGATAACAGCAAGAAGCATCAGTTTCTCTGATTTCATGTTGGCGTGCTGGTTAATGAATTGGCGAGCGCCGGCCTTTAAAGATAATAAGAAGATATGGGAAGAAAAAAGTAAGTGTAAGGAGAAGTACTCAGGGGCTGTAAAGACAAAAAGCCTTGCAAAACAGATTGCAAGGCTTTTTGATAATAAATATGGCAGCTACCTACTCTCCCGCATTGTTGTGCAGTACCATCGGCCATAAGGGGCTTAACTTCTCTGTTCGGTATGGGAAGAGGTGAACACCCTTGGTATAACCACCATAAGAC
>JAGIAP010000433.1 GCA_017744805.1 Chitinophagaceae bacterium
GTTTTGGAGTATCCTGAAGAGCCGATTTACAACCAGCAAGCAGTATCATAGTAAGAGAAACACAATTTGCAAGTAAGCGTATCATAGCTGGCTTGATAACGGAATGTAAATGGCAAATATAATAACCTACATTCTCAGGACATCGGCCTGGACCTGGGCTTGCCGGACTCAATCTCCGACCGCAAATATTTAGCTGTAAAGCTTCGTCCATTCTTGAACGTGATCCGTAATGTGAGGGTATCGTCCTTAAAGGACACCATTTCTATTTTCATCATATCGCCGGGCGTAGGGCCTTCTTTGACATCAGGTGTCATCCACCTGAGTATGACGTTACAGCGATTGCCGGGCAGCCATTCGATCTTTGAAACGGCCAATAATTTTCCATCCACATACTCCTGGTGCACGGTGTCTTGTACAATAAAATAGCTCTCCGCTTCTGCGCCTTCCCTGATAGCGGTGAACTTGTAATTATCCATTACTTTCTTCGGCGTCAACTGTGCATTCGCCACCAGGCTTACCATCAAGATACAGGCCAGTGAAAAGAATAATTTGCGGATCATAACTAAGGGTGTGATTTGAAGGGAAAAATACTAAAAAAATCATTAGCCTGTCATATTTCCCTGCAAGCTTCAACCGGTCCTATTTGAAATCCCAATCCTGTTTCGTACTTTTTCATCATATCCCCCTCACATGAGATCAGTATTCATCTTCTTTCTTATCACTGCAACCCGGTACTGCTTTGCCCAGGAAAACCAGTACAAAGATCAAAGGTCATCGGGCGCTGAGGATTCTGCCTGCATCAAAAAAGCCAACGCAATGATCAGGCAAGTCAAGAATGTCGGCGACCAGTGCAGGTACAATCTCAATGAAGACTTCCTTACCGTAATGACACCCGCCGACTCCACCCGCAAGGAGATCCTCATCCGCATCCTGAATCTCGGCGAGGCCAGCAATATCGAAGTGGAAGTAGTAGCCATGAAATGGCAGGGCCAGGACAACGAGGGACATGATGCCTTCATCACTATCAACAATCCTTTCAAGGTCCCTCTTCCCTCCGACTTCACCCTTCCCCGCTGCGGCGGCATGAGCTTTAAACAAAAGGCACTCCTCCACAACAATATCCTTTACTCCCATATCACCTACATGAAACTTGCCATCTATTCCGACAGCAAAGAGATCCTCATCGAGCTCGGCAAACCTCAATAAGCCCCAGCCAGCCAATCAAATATCAAAATCCCCCACCAACCAACCAACCTACCAACTAACCAACCTACCCCCTCTCCCCGCGCAGTATTGAATTCCTGATTTTGCACCTCCCGGGTGTCCCTGGCAACAAGGTATATGTACACCAGCCTTCGAAACGTAAGCGAAAAAGCCCGGTCCTGTACTACCGTCCCATCTTTCCTTCCCCCAGCCCAATCCATCCACAAAAGCGTTGGTTCGTTTCGGCAGCCGGCGTTCATATACCTTGTTGCCCAATCCCATAAGATCAAAATCAGGAATTACAATAATGCGCGTATCGCCGCCCTTCCCACATGAATGACGCGGGATGTACCGGGCTTCCTCCCTTCATACTGGATATTCAGCTCCAGGTTATTGGAGAGCCGTTTTGTGAGATCAAGATTCCAGAGGAAGTTCTTTCCCGGCAGCAATCCATCGAGGAGGATATACGCAGCGGGAGAGTTTACATTTGGATTGGGGTCGTTGGATTTATAACTGATATTGTTATACGTGAATTTACCATTGATACTGGTACTCTGCAGAATATTGTATTTGATATCTGTATTGATGGAATTGCTCAGGGTCTTTTCGTCCATTCCCTGCACATTGTTTCTTGTCATGTATTTATAGCCGATGAGCCAGCGGAAATTGGAACCATTGATAAAGTTGATAGCGGGCTCAATGGAGCGTTGTTCGATCTTATAATTCCTGTTATCGAATTTGGCGCTGCTGGTGCTGAGTTGGTTGATGCCTGTTCTGCCTGCCAGTTCCAGGAGCAATTGTTTGGTGATGTTCACGCGACTCCGGATACTCCATTCATCCAGGCTTCTGGTTTCATAACCATAGGTGAGCAGGGATTTATTATTGTTGCGCGAATTATTGATATCGAATCCCCATGAAGAACTGAAACGATTGAAAGAAAAAGTGTTCACCAGCACCGAGTTCAGCGTGATGAGAGAGGTATCGGAGAGTGGCGACCTGAATGGATTCAACTGCACCACGCCCCGCGCGATCTCTTTCTTGTTCAACTGAAGGGACGACTGAAGATTCACTTTCGATAATAATCTTTTGAATCCATTCGCCTTCACCACATCTATCACCGAGCGTGGGTTCAAACCTGCTGTATAGTTGAAAGTATTGTAATTGGCTTTGATGAATTCATTGGTAGGTGTGAAGATGCGGATATATTTCGCCTGGTCCTGGAACTTGGCGATCTCGAATTCATTGAGCTGCTGAATGCCGTCATTGTTGTAATCGATCCAGGTGTATTCACCCTGGCCGGCAGGCACTTCCAGGAAGGCGAAGTCGCGTTTCTGTTCCTGTCCCGATCCCACTTCGTACAACACACTACCGGACACAAGCCCACGCCATTCGTTGAATAGATATTCGGCACGGCCAAGCAGGCTCTTATCTGCTTTTTGGGTAGTGATACCCTGGTTGATGATCTCTAGTATACGATAGGTTCCATTGAAGCGGAACTGGTGCTTTTCATTTTTCAACAACTCGGCAAAGAGATTGAAGTTCTGGCTACGATCCGATCTCTGCAACTCTTTACCCACCGGGTATTGGTTGGTTCGGGTGGAATAGATAAGTCCCCAATGGTTTTGCCTGCTTTCGTCGGACCTGATGGTGGCCTGGAAATTGGTGAATGAAAAACTAAGCGGCGTGAGCGTATCCGTAGCCTTGTTCCGGATGGCCGTATGTTCGAGGGAGTAATTGAGGTTGAGCGAATAACTCCTCAGTTTTTTGAAGATGCGCGTCATATCCAATGTTGGGCGGAGGAAGAAGCCTTTGTCGTCGGGAGCATTCACATTGGAAATGGAAAAAGCGTTATTGAACCGCCATCCGCCGATATCCTGAACATGCAGCAAGGTATTGCGGATACCGGTAAAATCAGCTCCCCGGTTGTAATTGGTGAACTGGTATTTAATCGAGTTCATTTTTTTGTCTGTGAGCCCCAGCCCGCCGGTGAAGATAGACTCGTTGGCGGGAGTGGCTTGCAGCGGAAGGCCCCAGTCGCGCGCGAACTCGATATTGCGAAGCCGCTCCAGTGGTTTGAACCTGCTCTCCACATATTCGAAGCCTGCATTGGAACTGAGCATCAACCCTTTCTTTCCTTTGAATGGAATGGTGTTCTTGACGGAGGCTTTGGCGGCATAGCCCTTATCATCGGCCTTATCTTTTGACGAGAAAGCATTGATATTGTAATTGCTCATTGCCACTTCCGTATTCACTTCGGTATTCTTATTCACCAGGTAATCCACGCCCAGCGTTACTACCTGTTGTTTCTTGGGCGTTACCAGGAACACAGCTGGCTCGTACCTACCCTGCCTTTGTCCATTCACCGGTTCTATCCATTTGTACACTTTCCCATTGGCGCCGTTGAGGTCGGGAATATAGTTGCCATTACCCTGGCCCACATCGATGAAGGAAAGCGAATAGCGGGCGCTATCGGGATTGGTGGAATAAATGTAAACGGTATCATGGCTCTGCCCGCCGTTGAATACAGAATCGATCTTCTTGTACAGGATCTTACCCACTGCGAATGTATCCAGCACGGCATTGGGATAGAAGGCGCGCTGGATGCTGTCGCCCAGGTTATTGAGGAATTGTTTCTGTGCCGGATCGAGGGTTTGGTTGATGGGCGAGCTCTTGGCATCGGCATTGTTGAAGAAGCCGACACGCACTTTCACCTTGTCTTTGATATTGAGCTCATCAGCCAGGTAGATATTGGAGTTGAGATAATTCCTGTCTGCATATTCGAATTCCACCTGTATCCGCTTGTCCTTGGTGATCATACGGCGTGGCGTAAACGTAATTTCCGCCGTATTGTAATTGATCACATAGTCCTGGTCCTCTCCCCGCTGCAACAATTCCCCATCGATGAATACACGTTCCGTATTGGCGAGCACGATGAAGAAGAATTCATTGTTCGCTCCTTTCAGGCGATAAGGGCCCTGGTTGCCTTCCAGGGGCTCCAGGATATCCCTCGTGAACTTACCCTTGGCGATGGATCCGCTGAGCATGGCCTTATTGGTAAGACCGGGAGCGATAGTGGAATTGGTCTCGAAAGCCAGCCCCTGCAGGCGTTTATAAAAGCTGAGGAAATAACTCTGTTGCTGGCGGATATCGATGTCTCCCAGACTGAGCGCCCAGCCATTCTTTTTGAACTGGAGGAAGATGCGGTCGAATTCATTGAGCTGTTGGGTGGTGCCATCCGGCTGGATCGGGATATTGTTATCCGTAATGGCGGCGGCTATCTCGATGCTGTCTGCCAGGTAACCGCTGAGTTGCAGGTTCAGGTTACTGG
>JAGIAP010000434.1 GCA_017744805.1 Chitinophagaceae bacterium
TTGCTGTACTGGGCGAAGGCCAGGCGGAGGTCATCGTGGTAGACAATCAGAGCTCCGACGGAAGCATCGAATACCTTCGTCCCAAATTCCCTTCTGTCTTCTTTATCGGGAACCGTGAGAACAGTGGTTTTGGCAGGGCCAATAACCAGGGCTTTCAGATGAGTAAGGGCGAATTTGTTCTTTTCCTCAATCCCGATACGATCGTAGCTGAAAATAGTTTTTCCGAATGCCTGGCTGAAATGCAGCGCCAGCCTGATCTCGGTTCGATAGGAGTGAGAATGGTGGATGGCGGCGGGAAATATTTACCGGAAAGCAAGAGGGGGTTTCCCACACCCTGGGTGTCTTTCTGTAAGCTGAGCGGGCTTACCAAACTGTTCCCGGTTTCGCGGGTATTTGCCCGTTATTACCTGGGGCATCTGGCGGAGAAAGCCGGTAATGAGGTGGATGTACTGGCGGGGGCATTCATGATGGTGAGAAGAAAGGCGCTTGAGCTGACGGGGGGATTTGATGAACAGTTCTTCATGTATGCCGAAGATATCGATCTCAGCTACCGGATCAAAGAAGCCGGCTTCCGTAATTTTTATAGTGCCGGCACGACTATTATACATTTTAAAGGAGAAAGTACGTTAAAGGACCAGCGGTATGTGCGGCATTTCTATGAGGCAATGATACTGTATGTGCGGAAGCATTATAAAGGTATCGGCGCCTGGTTCTATGTGCAGTTGTTGAAGGGGATGATCGCCATCAGGTCTGTGTTGCAATCTGCACCAGCCAGGACTGGTGGGTTGAATAAGGATCAAAGTATCGGAGTGATGGGTGATCCCCAAACGGTGAAGCGTATCGTAAATGGACTGGGAGATCAGAAAGTGACCAACCAACCGCAACTTGCCGACGTACTCATATGTTGTGAAGGGCCACAGTTCAGTTTCCGGGAACTCATCAGGACCATGGAGGAACTAACTCCGGGCAAGCGGGCTTTCGTGCATGGGAGCGGCACGGAATGCGCTGTAGGCAGTGCTTCCAAAGACAGGCAGGGCGAGGTGATTCTCCTCAAATTGCTGCCTGAATCCATTTAATACCTTAATTTTGAATTTGCCTGATCAAACAGGTATAACCGAATGGCGCTAATTGATATCTCCTTACCCCAGTCTATTGCCAAAGCACTACGATTGCCGGCACGTTCGCCCAAGAGGCAACAGATCAGGGTATTAAAGAAATTGCTGAAGAAGGCCCGATTCACTGAATTCGGGCAGACATACCGGTTTGACGAGTTATTACTAAGTAAACATGCGGGAAAAAAATTCCAGCAACTTGTTCCTGTATACGATTATAGTAAGATCTATGCCCAATGGTGGTATAAAGCCCTCGAAGGAAAGCCAGATGTTTGCTGGCCCGGAAAGATAAAATTCTTCGCTCTCAGCTCTGGCACTTCCGAAGCTGCCAGTAAATATATTCCCATTACCAATGAGCTCATGCGGGGCAACAAGATCGTCATGATCAAACAATTGCTTTCGCTCCGCACTTATCATGATATATCTGTCAGAAGTATCGGCAAGGGATGGCTGATGCTTGGAGGGAGTACCGACCTGCAGAAAGGGCCTACCTACTATGCAGGTGACCTGAGTGGTATCACCGCCAAGAAAGTTCCTTTCTGGTTCTCGCCTTTTTACAAACCTGGTAAGAAGATCGCGCGAACCAAGGATTGGGATATGAAGATCGAAGCCATTGTAGCCAATGCACCTAACTGGGATATCGGCTTTGTAGTGGGTGTGCCTGCCTGGATACAGATGTGCATGGAAAAGATTATAGAACGTTACAATCTCAAAACCATCCACGATATCTGGCCCAATCTCGCTTTCTTCGTTCACGGAGGCGTGAGCTTTGAGCCCTATAAAAAAGGATTCGAGAAACTGGTAGGCAAGCCACTTACCTATATCGAGACCTACCTGGCTTCGGAAGGTTTTATCGCTTACCAGGACAGGCAATATGCCAAAGGCATGCGCCTGGCCATGAACGATCATATCTTCTTCGAATTTGTCCCTTTCAATGATGAGAATTTCGACTCTGAGGGAAACCTGGTAGAAAATCCCGAAACACTCATGATCCATGAAGTGGAAGAAGGAAAGGATTACGCTATCCTGCTCAGTACTGCCGCCGGCGCCTGGCGCTACCTCATCGGAGATACTGTTCGCTTTGTGGATACTGAGCGCTGCGAGATCATCATTACCGGTCGCACCAAGCATTTCTTAAGCCTGGTAGGTGAGCACCTCAGTGTAGATAATATGAACAAGGCAGTGAAACTGGTTAGCGACGAGCTCAATATTCATATCCCCGAATATACCGTGGCTGGCGTTCCGCACGGATTGTTCTTTGCTCATCATTGGTATGTTGCCTGCGATGACCAGGCGGATCCGGAACAGCTCCGGACAATGATAGACGCAAAGCTGAAGGAACTCAACGACGATTATGCTGTTGAAAGAGGAAGCGCTTTGAAAGATGTTTTCCTTACCATCTTACCTGAATCAAGGTTCATGGAATTCATGCATAGCAAGGGTAAGATCGGAGGCCAGCATAAATTCCCCCGTGTTATGAAAGGGAAAATGCTGGAAGACTGGAAAGAGTTTGTTCAATAATATGTGTAAATTGTCACTTTAAAACTTCTTTTCTTTTATAATTACGCATGTGGCAGGCCATTATAAGTGGAGTAACCCTGGGATGTATCCTTGCCTTATCGGTGGGGCCTGTGATCTTTACCATCATCAAGCAAAGCCTGGTGAATGGGCATGTGGGCGGCTTCAGTTTTGTGGCAGGCGTATGGCTCAGTGATATCCTGATGGTGATAGTGGCCAATGCCTTCTCCGCCCTGATGGCAGAGCTTACGGAGTATACCACCCTCATCGCTTATATCGGTTCCGCCTTTCTCCTGCTGATGGGCATTTTCTATCTCTTCTTCAAAAAAGTGGCATTACGGACAGACGCGGAAGGGCAACTCATCAAATTCCGCAAACGCGAAATGATGAAGATCTTCGTGAGCGGATTCCTCATCAATACCCTAAACCCCAGCGTGCTCCTGTTCTGGATCATCAATGCCGCTGCCTTTGCAACCAAGTACACTTTCAATGAGCGGGTGATCTTGTTCTCGATCTGTATCGCTTTCAATATCATTGCCGATGTAGCTAAAGTGCTGCTGGCAGGCAGACTGGGAAACAAGCTTACCATCAATAATATTTCCATCATCAACAAGGTTACCGGTGTGATACTGGTAGCATTCGCCGTTGTACTTTTGTATACCGCCATTTTTGTGAAGGATGCAGCAGTCTTAACAAATCATTAGATCAATCACAGTTTCGGCTGTACTAACTTGTTGCCTGCATGAAACCATCTATACTCACCTTATTATTCTTATCCCTTGCATGCATTGCTTTTTCACAGCAATCTGATTTCATCATTCTCAAAAAAAAGAATAATCGTACAGTAAAAACATATGCCCAGGGCAGTTTTCTGTCTGGCCGTATGAACAATGGTTTTGAAGTGCATGGTTATATTTCCGCTATCAGGAATGATTCCATTTATCTTACCCAACAGGATATCCGCATGATGGGTACAGAGTTCGGCAGCACCCTCGATACCTTCAAATACGCAGTGGCCTTCGATTATCACCAGATATTACACTACTATATCAAGGACGGGGACTACTATGGAAGGCCTACAGGCTTTTCCGTACTCAGTGCTCCGCGATTGATGATGATAGGGGGCGTGGGATTTCTTTTTCTCGAAACTGTAAATACGATCTACCGGAAAGAATCCTTTTCCGATCACGACCGACTACTCTCGATGGGCATTGCTGCTGGTATTGCTGCCGCCGGTTATTTCTGGAATAAAGCCAGGAACAATAAAGAGAATAAGCCCAACAATCTGAAAGTGGTATATGTAAAGGCCGGTTCGATACTGAAATAGTATAATCTGAATTACTATCTTGCAGCCCAAAGCTGCAAAAAGGATGGCAATTCAAACCCGCGGTCTAGGCCTCAAAGTTTTACGGTTCCTCAAACGGTTGTTTATCTTCCTTTTCGTTTTCCAATTATTCTACATCTTCCTGTTGAAATGGGTGGATCCTCCTATCACACTCACACAGCTTGGAAGTTGGATAACGGGGAATGGATTGAAAAGGGATATGATAGATGCCAAAGAGATGAGCCCTTACGCCAAACTTGCGGTGATCTCCTCCGAAGACCAACTCTATCCTGACCATAGCGGGTTCGACTGGAAGCATATTGAAAAGGCGATGGAATACAATAAGCGCAAACCGGGGCGTGTCCGCGGCGCCAGCACCATCAGCCAGCAAGTGGCCAAGAACGTTTTCCTCTGGCAGGGCAGGAGCTGGATCAGGAAAGGGCTGGAAGTGTATTTCACTTTCATGATCGAGACCATCTGGGGAAAAAAGCGCATCCTTGAAATGTATCTCAATGTAGCTGAAATGGGCCCGGGCATTTTCGGCATTGAAGCAGCAGCCCAGAAC
>JAGIAP010000435.1 GCA_017744805.1 Chitinophagaceae bacterium
TTTGGTGGTAACACAAGAACAGTAGTGATTAAAGCTGATCCTGAGTTATTGCGTTCGCATAATCTCACGCCGGATCAACTGGTGGAAGCTATCCGTGTCAATAACCAGAGCACGCCTTCGGGTAATGTGCGCATAGGGGATTTTAACTATCTAACACCTAGCAATACCACCATCAAAAATGTAAAGGACTTCGAGAATATTCCCTTATTCAAAGGAGGCGGCGCGCATAATCTTTACCTGCGTGATGTGGCCACCGTGGAAGATGGCGCAGATGTTACGGTAGGATATGCGATGGTGAATGGGAAAAGATCCGTGTACCTCAGCGTAGGTAAATCGGCTGATGCCAGCACCTGGGAAGTGGTGCAGAAACTGAAAGCGGCCCTGCCGAAATTCCAGGCGCAGTTGCCGGAAGATGTGCATCTGACCTATGAGTTCGATCAGAGCGTGTATGTGATCAATGCCGTAAAGAGTTTGATCAGTGAAGGGGTGATCGGGGCGATACTCACCGGATTGATGGTATTGTTATTCCTGGGTGATACGCGTGGTGCATTGATCGTGATCCTGACCATCCCTACTTCCATCATCTCCGGTGTATTGTTCCTGCAGTTGTTCGGGCAAACCATCAATATCATGACGCTGAGTGGTCTGTCGCTGGCCATCGGTATCCTGGTGGATGAGAGTACGGTAACGATAGAGAATATCCACCAGCACCTGGATATGGGCAAGCCGAAGGCCCTCGCCATCTGGGATGCGTGTAAGGAGATCGCCTTTCCGAAACTGCTGATCCTGCTCTGTATCCTGGCTGTGTTTGCGCCGGCATTGAGCATGGAAGGCATTCCCGGATCATTGTTCCTGCCGCTCTCACTGGCCATCGGCTTCTCGATGATCACGAGTTATATCCTCAGTCAGACCTTCGTGCCGGTGATGGCCAACTGGTTGATGAAGGAACATAAACATGGAAAAAAGAAAAAGAAAGGACAAACAGAAGATGAAGCGGAGTTTGCCGCAACTGAGTTGACCACTGCATCGGAATCAGATACATGGGATCAGAAAAAGGTTTTATTAGAAAGAGAGGACAGTAACCGTGATGGAAAGGTGAGTGGCTTCGAGAAATTCCGCGCCCGCTTCCTGCGATTCCTGGAAAGATTATTACTTGTGCGCAAACCTGTGGTGGCGCTGTATATGATATTGGTACTGGGTGGGGCCTGGCTGATGTTACATAGTATCGGAAGGGATGTATTACCCAAAGTGAATGGCAATCAATTCCAGGTGAGATTAAGGGCACCGGATGGAACGAGGATCGAAAGAACGGAAGACAAGATGATCAGGGTTACGAAGATCGTTGAAGACCTGGTAGGAAAAGAGAATATCGGGATCACATCAGCCTATATCGGCCAGCACCCGGGCCAGTTCTCGATCAGCCCTATTTACCTTTTCATGAGTGGTCCGCATGAAGCAGTGCTGCAAGTCAGCCTGAAAGAGGAATATCACACGAATATGGATCAGCTCAAAGAAAAGATGCGTGCAAAGATCAATGAAGAGATGCCGGACCTGCGCATGTCCTTTGAGCCGATCGAGCTGACGGATAAGATCCTGAGCCAGGGCTCTCCCACGCCGATCGAGGTAAGATTATCTGGCAGGAACAAAAAGATCAATGAGGAGTATGCCTTCAAAGTGATAGAGAAGCTGAAGGCCATTCCTTACCTGCGGGACGTGCAGATAGCGCAGAGCATCAAATATCCTGCACTGAAAGTGAATATCGACCGGGTACGGGCGGCCCAACTGGGCGTGGATGTGAACGATGTGAGCAGGTCTCTGACTACCAGCACTTCATCCAGCCGGTACACAGACAAGAATGTTTGGCTGGATGAGCGCAGTGGCCTCAGTTATGCCGTTCAGGTGCAGATACCCGAGAATAAGATGACGGAAGTGAACAGTATCGGTGAGATCCCTGTTCTTAGGAATACGCCCCGTCCCATTCTCAGTGATGTGGCCAGCATCGAACCGGACACTACCTATGGAGAAGCGGATAACCTGGGAGCGATGCCCATTATTTCTGTAACAGCCAATATCAACGGAAAGGATCTCGGAACGGCCACCAACGATGTTAAAGCTGCATTGGCCACCCTGGGCGAGCTGCCCCGTGGCCTCACCGTGGAACCGATCGGCCTGAGCACCGTGCTGACAGAAACTTTGGATAATCTCGAATCCGGACTGGTGATCGCCATCGTGGTGATCTTCCTGATGCTGGCGGCGAATTATCAATCTTTCAAAGTGTCGCTGGTGGTTTTGAGTACCGTTCCGGCCGTATTGCTGGGTGCATTGGGCATGCTGGTGCTGACAGGTTCTACCCTCAACCTGCAGAGCTATATGGGTATCATCATGAGTGTGGGCGTGTCCATCGCCAATGCCGTACTGATGATCACCAATGCTGAGCAATTGCGCAAGCATAATGGCGATGCGCTGAGATCGGCCAGGGAAGCAGCGGCACTCCGTCTTCGTCCCATCCTCATGACCTCCGTGGCGATGGTGGCGGGTATGATCCCGATGGCTACCGGCCTTGGAGAAGGTGGCGAACAAACAGCGCCATTGGCGAGAGCGGTGATCGGAGGACTGATCGCTTCAACCGTAGCAGCGCTCATCATGTTGCCACTGGTGTTTGCCTGGCTGATGAAGAAAACAACCACTCAATCCGTATCTCTCGACCCAACTGATAAAGAAAGTAAACATTATATATCGTCTTTGTATGAAAGCAATCAACCATAACCATTTGTTCATTGCAAGCTCCTTACTGCTGGGCGCCATCACTGTCAGCAGTTGTAATTCAAGCGAAGGCCGAACGGCTGAAAAGCCCGCGGCTGCTGCCATTGCGGCAACACCTGTCACAGAAGTGTTTGCATTGGAACGCGGACAATTATCCACCTCCTTACAACTCCCCGGCGAGCTCACTGCTTTCCACCAGGCAGACCTGTATGCGAAAGAGAACAGCTATGTAAAAAAGATCTATGCAGATATCGGCACGGAAGTACGTGAAGGGCAATTGCTGGCGCAACTAGATGCACCTGAGCTCAACTCCAGGCTGGCAGCGGCTGCCAGCAGGCTGAAAAGCCAGGAAGCTTTGTACAAGGCCAGCAATGCTTTGTACAAACGCCTTTACGAGACCAGCAAAACGCCGGGAACCATTTCTCCCAATGACCTCGAACAGGCTGAGGCCAAAAAGGACGCTGATCTCGCGCAACTGGAGGCTGCAAAGGCTTCTTACCGCGAAGTGAATGAGATCAGAGGCTACCTGGAGATCCGTGCCCCCTTCTCCGGAGTGGTGAGTGCCCGTAACGTGAATACCGGTGCCTATGTTGGGCCCAACGGTAAATCCACTTTGCCGCTCTATACCTTGCAAGATCAGAAACATCTCCGCCTGGCCGTTGCCATTCCTGAAGCCTATACCAGCTTCATCGAAAAACAACATGAAGTGAAGTTCCAGGTGAAAGCCTTGCCCGGACGCATTTTTACGGCTAGCATCAAAAGGCAGGCCGGTGCACTGGACGACAGGCTCCGTGCAGAAAGGGTAGAAATGGATGTAACCAATAACGATATGAAGCTCCTTCCGGGAATGATCGCAGAAGTGAAGATCCCCTTCCCCGGAAAGGATAGTACCTTTATCGTTCCCAAATCCTCCGTAGTGAATTCCCCTGAACGCGTATTCGTGATCCGTATCGAAAATGGGAAAGCCGTTTGGATAGACGTTCAGAAAGGACGTGAAGCCGATGGTAAGGTGGAGATCTTCGGAGCACTCCAACCCGGTGATCAACTGGTGAAGATCGCCAGTGAAGAGATCCGCAATGGTTCCGATGTGAAAAATACAAAGACGGCTAAGTAAGACTTGTATTCTGTAACAATTAAAACATTTCTATGAAGTATCGTGCATTAGGTAAAACAGACGAGCAGTTATCTGCGATCGGTCTTGGATGTATGGGGATGAGCTTCGCTTACGGACCACGTAATGATGACGAGAGTATCCTTACGCTGGAAAAGGCTTTGGAGATCGGTATCAATTTCTGGGACACGGCCGATATGTATGGTCAGGGTCATAATGAAGAGCTGATCTCGAAAGTGTTAGTGCCTAACAGGAAAAAAATATTCCTGGCTACCAAATTCGGATTCAGGTACAGGGAAGATAACAGTACATATTTCGACGGATCGCCCGCCTATTTGAAGCAGGCTGTGGAAGCGAGTTTGAAGAGATTGAAAACCGATGTGATAGATCTTTATTATGCACACCGCATCGATGTGAATGTACCTGTGGAAGATATGGTGGGAGCAATGGCGGACCTGGTGAAAGAAGGAAAAGTGAAATATCTCGGATTATCTGAAGCCTCACCCGCTTCCCTTCGCAAAGCGCATGCCGTGCATCCGATAACGGCATTGCAAAGCGAGTTCAGCATCCTTACCCGTGATGTGGAACAGAACGATGTATTGAAAACAGTACGTGAACTTGGGATCACCTTTGTGC
>JAGIAP010000436.1:0-1814 GCA_017744805.1 Chitinophagaceae bacterium
GCCGGCACCATTCTTTCCCAATAATCCGAGGATGCTCCCTCTCCGGATATTGAAGCTGAGGTTCTCATACACCAGCTTTTTCCCATAGTAATGGGTAAGGTTTCTACATTCTACGATATTCTCCATAACGATACTTGATAAGGGCGAAGCCCGGGTGAATGATCTGACCAGGCATAGCGCGGGTGGTCGCAGAGCAGCCGGCATCGAACGGGGGCAATGCCGGGCTCTGCGTTCCGCACTAAGGGTCAGTGGTTATTGTCTGTTGTCTCTTGGGTTTTGTTCGAGAAGAGTGTTGAGAGACATCACTTTTTTAGAGATAGGGAAGATATAGTTCTTGCTATCTGGTTTGAGTGTGATGCTTTCTCCTCCCCAGTCCCTGGTGATATCTTTCTTGAAACGGGGATCCTGGTTGAGGCGTTTGAGATCGAAGAGTCTCCAACCTTCAGCAAATAATTCCAGTCTTCTTTCTTTCAATACTATTTCCAGGGCCTGCAGATCAGTTTTGTTGCGATCGATGGCAACATAGTCGGCAGGCAGGAATCTTTTGGCGCGAATTGTATTCACATCATCGATGGCGAGTTCCGGATGGCTCAGTCTTGCATTGCATTCTGCGCGGATCAGGTATAACTCTGGTGTGTAAACGCCCACTTTGTAGTAACGCTCTTTGGGCCAGATATTCATGCCATGTGTATTATTTCCGAACATGCCTTCTTCGATCAGTGTGAAGTACAGCCTGCGATCTTTGGCATCGTACAGGGCGCGATGTTCGTCAGACATATATACGCCTACCATATACACGAATGTATTGACGGCCTGTTTATGCCAGAGCCCTTCTTTGTTATCGATGGCCCTGTTGGCAAAGCCATTCATGCCCAGGTATTTTGGCAGTCCCGGAATATAATCGAAGTCCTTGAAATCATACAGGAAGCTGTACACATCCAGTGCTGCCTGTGCTTTTTGTTTTGCAGGTTCATACTTTCCCTGGTACAGATAGATCTTTGAAAGGAGCCCATTCACGCCTGCCTGGCAGGGATGGTAATTGAATTCCGGTGTTGGCGGAAGCAGTGGCAGGGCTGTTGTGAGATCGTTCTCGATCTGTTGGTAAACCTCTTTAACGGAAGCGCGTGGTTTGGTGGCATTGATATCTGCTTCCAGGTAAAGTGGCACTCCCGGATCTTTATCGAAAGTAGCGGCATCGTAATGCTTCGCATAAAGGTTCACGAGCATGAAGTAGGAATATGCTCTTTGCGCCAGGGCCTCGCCCTTTGTTTTATTACGAAGTTGTGTATTGCTGCCGGTGGCTTTGTCTATCTTGTCCAGCACCACATTGCATTTGTAAATGGCTTTGTACAGGCTGTTCCAGTCCATATCATTGTCCTGCTCATTTACGTAGATAAAGTCTTTCCATAGGTAGCCGTTGGTAGCCTGGTCCACACCCCAGAATATACGGTTGACCTCATCTTTATAGATCTTGATCTCGTCCGTAGCCAAAAGGCAATTGGTGGGGCCTACAGAGAAAACATTGTAATCGCACATGATATCGTAGTAATCCTGGATGGTAGTGGGGATCACCTTACCTTTTTCATTGATGTCGATGTATTTGTCGCAACCCGCGAGTAATACACCTGCCGCCATTATGCTGAGTAGTTTTTTCATTGTAGAAGAGTTTAGAGTTGGCCGGTAATTAAAAATCCAGTTTCAGTTGCACGGTCCAGGTTTTCACAGCGGGCAGGCTGAGATCTCCAGAGTTCCTTGTGATAGCTTCGGGATCTACGCCAAGATCATTCTTCTTCCAGAGGAAAACATTGGTACCC
>JAGIAP010000436.1:1832-4489 GCA_017744805.1 Chitinophagaceae bacterium
GGCCAGCTGCACATTGCGGAAAATATTGCCAGTCCAGCGTTTGGGCAGATCATAGCTCAGGCTCAGCACGCTGAGTCTGATGAAATCGGCGCTTACCACCTTGTTGGTGTTCTGTGCATAGAAAAGCCTTCTCTGGTATGGTTCATTGGCGGTAGTATAGAGGCGTGGGATCTCGGTGCTGTTCTCATCACCGGCCTTACGCCATCTTCTGGCAATGTCCTCCATGATGGGGATACCTGAGCGAACATAAGTTACAGGAGCTCTCATTACGGCGCCGAACTGGTAGGTGAAAATGGGGGTAAGTGAGAGGTTCTTCCAACTGATCACGTTCATGAATGAACCAAATACATTGGGGACTGTGCTACCTGAGTAGGAGAGCCATGAGAGTTTGGGGGTTTCGGTGGTGCTCCACAATACTTTCTCACCTTTATCATTATACGCCATTGGCTCACCATTTTCACTCAATCCTGCCCAGTTATAGCTATAGAAATAATCGATTGGCTTTCCTTCCATTTCCCTGCTCTTTCCTCCGGTAAGGTAAGTGTCCATGGTTTGGGTTGGCATATACACTTTGGTTACCTTATTCTTATTCACGGAAAGATTGAGAGTGGATGTCCATCTGAGATTTCCTTTAGGCAATATTTCACCGCTGATGCGGATATCGATCCCCTTGTTGCTTACTTCTGCTGTGTTCTTGTATACTTTTTCAAATCCTACTGATGGGTCAGCCTGCACGGAACCGAGCAGATCGTAGCTCTTTTTGATATAATAATCCGCACTGATGTCGAGGCGGTTATTGAAGAGGCTAACGTCAACGCCTAAATTGGTACTGCGCGTGCTTTCCCAGCGAAGTTTGGCGTTTTCGGGGAACTGGATATCCAGGTAGTTCTCACCGGTGCTATAAGTATTGTTCATGGGAACGCCAACCAGCACCTTGCTGGTGGATCTGTCGATATTACCGTTGAGGCCTGTAGTTGCACGCAGCTTGAGGCTGTTGATAAAGTCTGCATGGAAGAATCTTTCTTTATGAACATTCCAGGCAAGGCCAAAACTGTAAAGTGGCGTCATCTTATCATTGGTGGCTGCGCCGAACAGATTCGATTTGTCTATACGGCCACTGGCAGAGAAGATGTATTTGTCTTCAAACGTGTAAGAGCCGCTGGCGTACATGGAGAACTGCCTGGTTTCTCTTTCAAATACAGGTTGGAATATTGGCGCCAGGGAAAGGTTCTGACCATTCCAGCTGGTAACACCGCCGGCCAGTTTGGCGGCGTCTATCTGACTGTAAGTAAGTCTTTGCTTGTCGTAGTTGAAATACCTGTCTTTACGGCCATCTGTTTTTGCCCTGGTGATCTCGGTACCTGCAATGAAGTTGACACGGTGTTGGGTGCCGTTCCATTCTTTATCGAACTTAAGCTGGTTCCTCCAACTGGTGGCCTGTATGCTGGTAGAGTTCAGGTTGTAAATGGGGCCTTTGGGTAACTGGTTAACAGGTTTGTTGTTGGAAATGATGGTGTACTGGTTGATGGTATTCCGCGTGCTGTACATTTCGAGGTTCTGGAAATCATCATCGCGTGCTTCACTTCTTTCGTATTGGAATTTGGTTTCGAAGAACAGTGATCTGGTAGCATTCCATCCCAGGCTGAAATTGATACGTGGGGCGAAAGTGCTGAATGTTTTATCGTAATTGTCGAAGTCGCGCTTCAGGTTATTGTTCCAGTCGAGATACCCTTTGTTCACCAGGTCCTGGTTGCGTTGGACGGTCCGGTAGGGGTCATATACCGGAACATAATTCCCCTGTTCATCCTGGAACATTTCGTAGCGGCGCTGGCGCACAAAATCGTAAGTAGAGATGCCGTTGTTGATGCCTTTGGAGTAAGCGATATTGAGATCGGCATCGAAGCGAAGCTGAGGAATGATCTGGTAGCTGTTCTTCACCAACAGGTTCATACGCTTGTATTCAGACCCTTTCATATTGGACTTGTTGTCCTGGTAGTTCAATGAGATATAATACCTGTTTTGGCTGGTTGCACCTGATACGGAGAGGTTGGTATTGGATAAGAGGCCGGTGCGGAAGAAGAGGTTTTTCTGCGACCATGCATCGTTATTGCGCAGAGCATCATATTGTTTATTGGCTTCATCTTCGGTGATCAGGCCATTCTTTTTATTACGGTAGATCTCATACACTCTTGAATTGCCGGTATTGTTTTCCGGGTTGTTGAGGTTGTACCATCCTTTATCGAGGGCTTCGATCTCTACATCCACCTGTTGTGATGCGTTGGCGCTGCGAAGGGCTGTAATATCCGGCTGGTCCTGGAACAGTAAGGAAGAGCTGAGTGTGAATACGGGAGGGCCTGAGCCTTTTCTTCCCTGTTTGGTGGTTACCACAATCACACCGTTTGAAGCGCGGGCGCCCCAGATGGCAGCGGCGGCAGCGTCTCTCAGTATGGTGATGCTTTCAACATCATTCGGATTTATACTACTGTATCCCAATTCAGTTGCAAATCCATCAACTACTATCAATGGGGACTGTGATGCGTTGAGTGAGCTCTTACCGCGGATGATGGGGCTGCCGTTGATCAGTTGTACACCGGGAAGCATGATGAATTTCTGTGTGATATCGGTAACGCCAATCTGTCTTTCAAGATCGATATTAC
>JAGIAP010000437.1 GCA_017744805.1 Chitinophagaceae bacterium
ATGGTATACTGAGGGCATTGCTGAACCAGGCCGGCGTAGCCGTATTGCTGTCTGAGTTTTTTCCTGCCTTTTTCATATGCGTTCGTTTGACAACAATGATATGTCCAGTATTGTGCCAGCCCGAATGCAGATTGAGGATCAATGTGAAGTGGAAAAATGGAAAAAAGATTGGTCTTGCAATGGGAGGGATATTCCAAATGATGGAATGGGGAAGGCCTGATGGGTGCTTTGATCATCCATCAGGCCTTCATCATTATTACATTTTGTATTGAATCAGTTTCGGAGCTTAGAAAGCGGTGTCTTTCCTGATCTCGGTCCTGACTTGTTTGGCCCAGTTGATGAGGATGGTCTTTTCTTCTTCTGTGAGCTTGGCGTCCTTATGCGTCCAGGTATAGGAGTCGAGGGGCATTTCATGTTTTTCCACGGTCTCGATCACTTCTTCCATTTTATGGTCGGCGCGTTTGTAAGAGTAGGTGGTGAAATTGGAGAAATTGAGGTGGCGTTTGCCGTCCTTGATATGCTTGGCGAGCCACCAGGCAACAGGCTGGATATTGCTGTACCAGGGATATTGGGTGTTATTGGTATGGCAGTCGTTACAGGCTTTGTCGAGGATGGGTTTTACCTCGGCGGTTACCGTGTATTTTGTACTGATATCATTGGGAGAAGGGGCGGCGGCAATATTCTTTTCTGGTCTGAAGAACTGAATTACAATAAGCGCAAGCAATAATAACCAGAATAACTTTTTCATGCAGGGGATTTCTCCCGAATATAGAGAATATTGCTGAGCGATGAATCAAAAAAATCATTAGCTTGCTATACGTCTATGGAGAAACATATCGTTAAGATACTGTCTGTCACAGAAATTACCCATGATGTCAAAAGCTTTCGTATTGAAAAGCCAGGCGGATATGCGTTCACTCCCGGCCAGGCCACGGAAGTTTCTGTGAACAAGCCCGGATGGGAGGAAGAGCGGAGGCCATTCACGTTCACTTCCCTGAATGAGGAGCATACGCTGGAGTTCACAATCAAGCGGTATGCAGACCATGATGGTGTCACCAATCAGATCCACCAATTGACCGCAGGGGATGAGTTGATCATCCGGGATGTGTGGGGAGCCATCGAGTACAAGGGGCCTGGTTATTTTATTGCAGGCGGTGCGGGAATTACACCTTTCATCGCAATTCTGCGGCAATTGAAAAAAGATGGACGGGCTTCGGGGAATGTGTTGTATTTTTCCAACAAGACGGCCTTCGATGTGATCCTTGAAGAAGAGTTGTATGATATCCTGGGTAGTGATGCACATTTCATCCTTACCAAAACAGATACGCCGGGATATCCGCATGGGTACATCAACAAGGCATTCCTGGATATGAATATTACTGATCTGAGCAAGCACTTCTATGTTTGCGGTCCTGATAAAATGATTTCGGATGTCAATGGCGCACTGGAGCAAATGGGTGTTCAGCCCGATGCTGTAGTGTTTGAAAAATAAAAAGCCGCTCTTTCTTGAGCGGCTTTTGCCTTTGATTGTTGTTTCTAATGGCTATACCCTTGCTGGATCCTTGTTTGAAGGGTACTCTTCGTACCGTAATATCACAGATCATCTGCCATACGCCTCCTCTCTTTTGAAGAATAGCGCATACTTACAGATTGATGATTGAAGAATGGTGTCTGGCATTCTCCGGCTCAGTATTGGGGGAGGACTTACAAGAGAGAAAATCGGGATGAGATCAGTAAATTAATCAATCTTTTTTATATATGAACAGGCGGTCCCGGATATTTTCGGGAATCGATCATTATGTAAAGAGGAATGATCAAAAGAAGATGGCCTGCTTGTAATGGTTCCTGTCTTTATGGAACTGATAGCCCAGGTGCCATTCGAATACATCGGAAGAGCCTCCATGTGCTTTCACCGTGATGCCTGCCAGGTAATGTTTGAGGAACCTGGCCCTCAATCCCACGCGCAGGTATTGTCGCTTGTTCTCATCATTGAACTCATTGCGCTTGAAGTAGAAGCCAATGCCCATGGGAATGGAAAGTCCCTGCCGCAATATCCATTCCCCGTTGATGGTGATGCCGGAGCTGAACTGCTTGCTGAAATTCGATTTGCCGGGAGTACTATCGCGATACTGCCCGCCTGCCGCATAGAACAGGTCCAGCCCCAGGCCAATGCGGTATTTGTAGGAGAACTGGTACAGCGCCTGCCCTGAAAGGGTATTCTTGACGTAGCGTGTACCGCCGATCACGTATTGTTTTTCTCCTGCCGAAACGAGGAGATTGGCCAGGAAAAAAGGTTTGAATTTGGGGATGGTGTCCAAGCGGGTATCGATCTGGACCTTGTTCACCCTGTATGCGATGCTGATGGTGGCGGGCAGCATATTGATGCCATAATTGGGCAGGGTGAATGCGCTGTTGCTGAAATGCCGGAAGCCTGCGCCGCCGATCAGTACCCAGTTCTTGCCGACCAGGTAGCTGGCATTGAGGAAGGCCGCTACATAACAGTTGTTGCGGGAGCCGATGTATTTATTGCCGGGGTTGCGGTCCTCATCAAAAGGATTGAACCCAAAGGAGATCCCGAAAGCAGCATAGTACCCGAATCGCCAGCGGCTCTTCTGATCATAATTCCTGAATGGGATATTGAACCACCCGTAGAGTCCCATCGGTTTCCCGAAATTCTTGTTATGGAAAGTGGAATAATAGAATCCGATCCCGAGTATCTGGTGCCGGTAGAGTTGGGAGTAGGTATCGGGAGATGGTATCTGCCAGCCAACACGGATATTGAATGCATCGTACACGGAGCTGTCGAGCAATGCTTTTCCCGTGCTGGAGCCATCGCTCATCACATAGGCAACTTCCGGGCTTACCATGAGCCAGAGAGCCTTCCGGGCCCGGAAAGTAGAGTCGTTTGAAGATGTGCCGGCATCGTGGCGGGCACTGTCCTGCGCTGGCAACTCATGGCTAACGCCAATGAGCACACTACATATGCAGCAAAGCCTGATGAGGGATTTGATCATACTTATATATAAATATAATCAAATATTTCTCTACGCTTACTTATACTGGTATTCGATCTTTCCGATGAGTGCTTTGGATTTGGAAAAGCATTCGTCCTTTGTCTTCAGGCCTTTTTCATTGTAGGTATAGTACCATTTCTGATAATCCCCTTCGGAGGTCACCAGCATGGTGGCGATCCGCCCCTGGTCATCGTATTCGAAGATATAATCGGGGAGCAGCCTTTGGGCTTTTTCGTTGAAACGGACGATATCGGTGAGGCGGTTCTTTTCGTCGTAATAATAAAAGATAGCGGGTTGTTCCTGGCCACGGAGATGGGATCTTTCTTCCACCAGGTTGCCATTCTCGTCAAACACGAAGCTCACCAGCGTGGTATCTTTACCGTTCTTGATCTTCACCATCTTTTCGGGTTTGCCATTGGGGCTCCAGGTCCAGATATGTTCTTCTTTCAGGATGAATTGTCCATCAGATGTGGAATTGCTGATCAGCCTGCCGAGCTTGCCTGAGGGCAGGAAGTAATAGTCGATGGATATCTTATTGCCATCGGTGGTATCGATGGTGGATCTCAGGTTGCCTTTGGCGTCGTATTCGGCGATATTGCGGTTGGTGCCTGAAAGTTGGGTAGTGGTGGTGGTAGTGATGGTAGACCCGTCGGCTGAGATGGTCTGGTTGCTGGAAAACCCTTCGATGGGTTGGTTGTTGCCATCGAAGCTGAGGAACTGCACATTCTTTACATGTTCTTTCACCAGCAGGTTCCTTCTTTTGATGGTTTCCGAGGTGCTCAGCACATCATTGTAATAAAACTGGCTGAAGCCGGAACCAAAACTTACCATTCCCAAAACGATCAGAATAAGTGCTTTCATATACGGTTATTAACGATGGCGTACCTTCTTTCTGTACAGAGGTCGCAAAATTTTCTCTAAAATAGTGTCTTTCCTTATTTTTAGACAAAAATAACCCTCAAGTGTCCCACGGAAAAGAACGTCACGAGAAAATCTGCCTTAACTGTAATTCCGAACTGATTGGAAGATTTTGCCAGAACTGTGGCCAGGAGAATATCGAGCCACATGAAACGGCCTGGAGTCTGGTCAGTCATTTTTTTGCCGATATCACACATTTTGATGGTAAGTTCTTCAGTACAGTCAGGTACCTGATCACCCGTCCGGGTTTTCTATCTAAGGAATATATTTCAGGAAGAAGGATGAGCTACCTGCATCCCATCAGGATGTATGTATTCTCCTCTGCGCTCTTCTTTCTTATCTTCTTTTCTGTTTTCCATGTAGAGAGCGATGAATTTGATGGGAAAGTGACTGCCGCCATTCAGGGAGCGGATGTGCTGAGCCTGGAGAAATCGGAAAAGAAGCTGCTCAAAAAAGCGAATACCTCTTCAGATTCTGCCGATATCAAAAAAATGTATGACGCCATCAGGAAGGCGAAGGAAAATGTATTGTTTAATCCCCAAAAAC
>JAGIAP010000438.1 GCA_017744805.1 Chitinophagaceae bacterium
ACCATTGATCGGAGTGATGGGATGGAGTGTCTTCAGTATGGTCTCCACCAACTGATTGTTTCGGTAAGGTGTTTCTATGAATATCTCGGTGCAATGGTGCCGGGCGGATCCTGATTCGAGGTCTTTGAGGGCCTTGATGCGTTGCCCGGCATCGATGGGAAGATAGCCATTGAAGCGGAATTGCTGGCCATTCATGCCACTGCCCATCAGCGCCAGCAGGATGGAGCTGGGCCCTACCAGGGGCATTACTGTGGCCCCTGCGCGTTGGGCCACACCAATCAACAGTTGGCCCGGATCGGCAACGCCGGGGCATCCGGCTTCGCTGATGATGCCGATATTCTTGTTCTGTTTCAGCATGTCACTGAAAGCCTGCTGCACCTCTTCTTCGGCTTTGTGGATGGTGAACCACTGGTAGTCATCGATCACCATTTCTTTCCATAACTGCTTCAGGAAGCGGCGGGCGCTTCTTTCATTCTCAACAAAAAAGCACTGGCAGTTGCGGACAGCATCGGTCACATAGGCCGGGATGGTCTGTGTGGCGGATTCGTGCAGAAAAGAAGGGATCAGATAGATCTTGCTGGAGGTCATGGCCGGCAAGATAGGAAAAATGTAAGGGTTAGAGACCGGGTTCCTTATTGTCCTGGTGATAGAGGCTGATGGTGGCAGCTACTACGGCATAGGCAGGTGCGAGGACCCAACCTACTACCAGCACCAGGTGCATCAGGTAGAAAACGATCCCGTTGCCGATGGCCAGGCCTTTGTGCTTACCAATGAATTCGATGCTTTGGGATGCGGAGAGCTTATGCCTCTCGCAACTGTAATCGAGCATGGAGAAGCCATAGTAGTAACATTCCACGGACAGCGCAAATATGGGCACTATCCAGCCTACCACAGGAATGAAGCTGAGGATCAGTAGGCAGACCATGTAAACGGTTTGCCAAAGCATATTGCGGAGGGCCAGCCTGATGCCACGGGCCATATCTTTCAACACCTGAGGCCAGCTAAAAGGGAAGTCTTTGCCGTTGAGGATGGCATCGGTCTTTTCGCTCAGGTAAGCGAATACCGGGGAGCCGAGAATGAGGAACAGGTATTTGAAAAGGGAAAAATAGAAAGAGAGAAGCAGTAATCTGATCATGATCTCACCCATCAGGAAGAAGAAGCTGAGCAGGCCGCTGCTTTGATTATGAAGGTAGCGGTCGATGCCGATGCGATGGCTGAGCCAGGTGACTGCATTGCCTGAAGAGACCAGGAAGAAATAGAAACCAAGTGCAAAAAGTAACAGGTAAATGATCCCGGGGATCAGGATCCATTTCCACAGCCGGTTCTGGCTGATAAACCGGTGTGCCCTGGAATAGGACTGTATTGCAATGACGATTTCTTTGAGCAAGTTGGTTATTTTTGATTCGCAGGTTCAGGATAATCCTTCAAACCTACTAAAATATTGAATCAATCCATGCTACCGGAGATGAAAAAATTGGGGGATGAATTTTACGACCGGCCAGATGTGGTGCAGATCGCAAAGGAATTGCTGGGTAAGGTGCTTGTTACAAAGTTCGATGGAAAGCTCACTTCGGGCCGCATCGTGGAAACGGAGGCATATGAAGGAACTGTGGACAGGGCCTCGCATGCGTGGGATGGAAGGCGGACAAAGCGTACTGAAGTGATGTATGGCCTACCGGGAACTGCGTATGTGTACCTCTGTTATGGTATCCATCAAATGTTCAATGTGGTCACCAATCAAACAGGTGTACCGCATGCCATTCTCATCAGAGCCGTAGAGCCGATGGAAGGGAAGGAGATCATGTACGAAAGGTTCGGTGTAAAAGAAGGACAACGCACCGATCCGTATTTTCTCGGGAAGGGGCCGGGCAATGTTGGCCGTGCGCTGGGACTACATACTACGCATACAGGTACCAGTTTGCAGGGAGATGAAGTATATATCGGCGACGATGGCTTCAAACTCAAGAAAGCAGATATTGGCCTATCTCCCAGGATCGGTGTGGATTATGCGGGAGAACATGCAGACTGGCTGTACCGGTTTTACGTGAAGGGAAACCGGTACGTAAGCGGAAAGATCAAAAATTAATCAACTTACGCCGATATGTACAAACCGATAATTATCCTGAGTGTTCTTGTATTGGCTTTCTGCGCCTGTAGTGAAAAGAAAAGGCCGCCGTTGTTAAAAGAGCTGAAAAGTAATCTGGCTCGTTTTGTTTTTGAGTATGATGAGCAGGGACTGTTGAAGAAGGCTTATGCCTGGTACGACCTGATGGGAAAAGGAATGGATAAGCAGCCAAACCTGACCTATGATTTCAGGCATATTCCGGACAGTGCTATGATCCGTTGCGAGCTGCAAAGGCCAGATTCTTCAATGAACCAGCAAATGGACCGGGCTGCTATCACTTATCTTCAGGATAGTGCAGGCAGGATCGTGTTAATCATCAGAGGGCAACCGTTTGAGAATGGTGGTGATACCGGGTGGGACACCACAAGGATCTCCTGGAACAAGGAAGGCGCAATTACAAGTATTGCCCGTGATCATGATGCCCATATGAAGGAATGGGATCTTGTAAATGGCGATCTGATGACAAGGCATTTGAAAAACCAATGGACGCCGTTTCCCGCGACCATTACATATACTCCCAGGTATTCTCAGATAAACAATCCGTTCCCCAAAGACAGGAACTATATTTTGCTGACATCGGTGCTACAGCAGTATGCATTGGGCAACCTTTTATTCGATCATGAATTTCTCTATTCCAGGCATCTTCCGGAAAGTCTGATCACCAACAGGAGCTTTGCCGATCCTTCCATAAAAGATAGTTTATGGACCGGGGAAAAACTGGAAGACAAATACAAATATGAGTTCGACGCCCATAAAAACCTTGTGCTCTGCGAGGTAAGGTTCACTGAGCGTTCTGTCAGCAATGGCAGGGAAGTAGCGGACTCCACTGCAAAGGAAGATACTCTTACCTGGCATTTCCGATACCAATAAAAAATGATCACCAGTCTGGTGATCATTCGCATATACAAAGAAGTTATTATTCCTGTTAGAATCTCGGGCAGGGAATGCCTTTGTAACCGGGCGTTCTGCCGATAAAGATCAGTGAGATCTCGATACCACCCCGGCTTTGAGAGGCTGTTTTGAGTGAAGAGATATTCACGTCGTAGGAGGCGCCTAATCTGAAACCTCCGAACTCGAGGCCGAGATAAGGGATGATGGCATCGTTCAGGTTGTTGAACCGCGTCCATGCGCCTGCATAGAAAGTGGTGGGATTCTCTTCATCATCATTCATCTGAAAACCTACTGCACCACCGGCAACGATATTGGTGGCGGCTGCCTGACGGCTGTACAAGGCACTCAGGTAAAGATTGCGCGTATTGTCTGCAAGCGGAAGGCTACCACCTGCATGGGCAGTGATGCGTGGGTTGAGTGTATATTCTATCCTTTCATTACTGAAGCTCTCGCGGGGCCTGTTGAGGTGATAACCCGCGATGCCCACGTAGAAGTTATTGTAACCATCGGTGGTTCCGTTATAGAGTGCGCCTGCTGACAGATCGAAGTACCCGATATTGAACTCGCGGTTATCTACAGTTTCACCGCTGGGGATGGTCCAGCCACCGTGATCGTCCAGTTCAGATTCGAAATTCAGTTTGGTGCCATCCAGTCTCTTGGTAAAATAAGAGCCCTGGAATCCGAATCCGATCTGGTGAAGGCCATCCATATCCAGCCCTTTGTGGTAGGCTGTTGTAAAGGATATCATATTGGTGGAAAGGATGCCATTGGCAGTTTTGTCTGTCATGGCCACCAGGCCAATGCCCCATGTATCCAATTCTGAAATTCGGTTGCGCAGTATCGGTAGATCGATAGAAACGGTGGACGTGATGAATGCCTTGCTGATGGCAGGCCATTGATCGCGGTAATTACCGGCGATCCTGAAATTGCCATTGAACTTGCCTGTGAGCGCGGGATTCAAAGTGAGTGGGGAAACGAAGAATTGAGAGAAATTCGGATCCTGTGCTGTGGCTGATCCCATCAGCAACATTGCGAGCATAACGGTGTAAAGTTTCCTCATCCGCATAAATGGATTGGTTATATCACTCTACCTAATGTACGAAAAAAAGGAGAATGCCTGGGTTAATTTTGATGGTTAGGGTGTCTTATGATAAATTCTTCACATCTGAACTTTTGTACCGAAAGCAAGATCGCCGGCATCACCAAGCCCGGGTACGATATAGCCTTTGGCCGTCAGTTCTTCGTCTATTGCTCCGCACCAGATCTTTACATGGGGCTCGCTTCTTTTTACATATTCGATCCCAACTGTACAAGCGATGGCGGAAACAATATGGATTTCACGCGGATGTCCCTCGTCGCGGAGGTATTGGATAGTTTTTACCAGGGAGGAGCCGGTAGCCAGCATGGCATCAGCGATGATGATCACGCGG
>JAGIAP010000439.1 GCA_017744805.1 Chitinophagaceae bacterium
AAATGTATCTTACCCGCGCTGAATGTTACGCCCGCAAAGGAGAGCTGGTTCTGGCCACCAAAGATATCAATGATCTGCTAAGGACCCGCTGGAAGAAAATTGGCACCGTAACCACTTATGTGGACCAGAGCTTTGCCAGTGCAGATGAGGCACTGAATGTAATTATCAAGGAGCGCCGCAAAGAGCTCATTTTCCGGGGCATCCGCTGGAGCGACCTCCGCAGGTTGAACAAAGAAGATCGCTTTAAACAAACCTTACAACGGTCCATTGGAGGGCAAACCTATACATTAGAGCCCAACAGTTATAAATATGCGCTTCCTATCCCGGACTATGTGATCCAGCAATCATCCATTCCTCAAAACCCTCATTGGGACTAACCTTTAAATATTCTTATCCCCGTTAAGAGCACGGGCACCAATAAATATTGTATGCAGCAACCGATAGTAAAGATCGAGCGTCTGTCGCATCGTTATGCCACAGCATGGGCAATCAGGGACATTAATTTCGAGATCAATCAAACCGGTATTGTGGGTCTACTGGGCTCTAATGGAGCCGGCAAGTCCACCATCATGAATATTCTCTGCGGAGTATTGAATCAAACAGAAGGGAAAGTATATATCGATGGGATCGATATGCGAAAAGATCCCGAATCAGCCAAAAAACAAATAGGGTTCTTACCTCAGCATCCACCACTCTACATGGACTTTACAGTAGATGAATACCTCACCCATTGTGCTTACCTCCGGTTAATGGAAAAAAAGAAAGTAAAAGATGCTGTGATGGCTGCCAAAGAACGATGCGGCATTACACATTTCAGCAACCGCTTGATCCGTAATCTTTCGGGTGGTTACCGCCAGCGCGTTGGCATTGCACAGGCCATCATCCACCGGCCCAGGCTGGTGGTTCTGGATGAGCCCACCAACGGCCTGGACCCTAATCAAATCCTGGAAGTCAGAAGCCTGATCAAAGAAATAGCACTCGACCGGGCCGTTATCTTTTCTACCCATATCTTATCTGAAGTACAGGTGCTTTGCAAAGACATAAAAATGATCGAAAGTGGAAAAATGGTCTTTGCCGATACGATGGATGCATTCAATAATTATGTAGAGCCTCATAGCGTACTCACGCATATGGAGCATCCGCCTTCCGAAGCAGAACTACTGAAAATACCCGGGGTTACCAACGTTCAGTTCCTTACCAGCCGGTCCATTCGGCTATTCTTCTCCGGCAACCAGGATGTTACAGAGCATATCATAAAATCCAGTGTACACAACGATTGGCGTTTACGCGAGATCAGCCTGGACAAAAGTTCGCTCGACGAGATATTCGCCCAGCTATCCAACAAATCTTACAAATACGATTAATGAAAACGATGATACGAATTGCCAGGTTGAATCTTGCAGCTCTTTTCTATTCACCAATAGCCTGGTTTTTGATGATAATTTTCTTATTTCAATGCGGGCTCACCTACCTGTCAGCCATTGAAGACCTGGTTACCCGGCAGGAGCTCGGTGGGAACGTATCTTTTTTCACTTTCCTTACAGAAAAGATATTTGCACCTCCATTTGGCATCATGTCAGATATCATGAGTAAGCTCTATCTCTATCTCCCCCTGCTGACTATGGGATTGATGAGCAGGGAGCTCAGTAGCGGCACGATCAAATTGTTATACTCATCTCCCGTTACCGTACGGGAGATCGTATTGGGCAAATTCCTGGCCCTCATGGCCTATAACCTGTTACTGACAATGATCTTTGGCGTGATTGTACTGCTAACTGCTTTCAATATACAAAATGCAGATACCGGTATGTTACTGTCTGCCATGCTCGGGATGTACCTATTATTGTGCGCCTATGCGGCTATTGGCTTATTTATGTCTTGCCTTACTTCCTACCAGGTAGTGGCAGCCATCAGTACGCTGGTTGTTTTTGCCGTGTTGAGTTATATTGGAGCACTTTGGCAGGATATTGATTTCGTCCGCGATCTTACCTGGTTCCTGTCCATTGTGGGAAGAACTGAAAAAATGCTGATTGGTTTGATCAGTTCAAAAGACGTTTTGTATTTCCTTATTATCATCTATATCTTCCTAGGATTCAGTATTTATAAACTGAGATCGGAGCGTGAATCAATATCGGCCTGGGCGAAAACCGGCCGGTACCTTCTGATATTCGTGACTGCTTTGGGTGTTGGCTATATAAGCTCAAGGCCCGCACTGGTAGTGTATTACGACGCTACCGCCACTAAAAGCAGGACCCTTACCAAAGCAACCCGGCAAATCATACGTGAAATGGGCGATGAACCCCTGGAAGTCACATCTTATATCAACCTAATGGATGGTACTTATTGGGGAGGAAGGCCGCAAGACCGTAACGTCGATATCAGTCGCTGGGAACCTTACCTGCGTTTCAAGCCCAATATCAAGTTCAATTATGTGTACTATTACGATAGTGTTCTGAACGACCGGGTTTACAAAGCCAATCCCGGCATGTCTATAAAGCAGCTCGCTGAAAAATATGCCAAATCCTACAAGGTAGATCTCAGCGATTTTAAAACGCCGGAAGAGATGAAGAAGATAGTGAACCTGTCGCCAGAGCTGTATCGTTATGTAATGCAACTTAAATACAAAGGGAAAACCACTTTTCTCAGACTGTACGAAGACAGAAAAATATATCCCGGCGAAACAGAAACAGCCGCCGCCTTAAAACGCCTGATGACCAAACTACCGGTGATCGCCTTCCTGGAAGGCGAAGAAGAACGCAGCGTTCACAAGATGGGCGACAGGGACTACAAAACCCTTACCAATCTGGTTACTTTCCGGTTTGCGCTCATTAACCAGGGCTTCGATATCATGTCAGTAGCGCTGGACCAACAGGAAATACCAGGGGATATTGCGGCACTGGTAATTGCCGATCCTACAGTTCCTTTCACACCCAAAGTACTGGCGAAAATACAGCAATACATAAGCGATGGTGGAAATGTACTGATCGCAAGTGAGCCGGGCCACCAGGAAATAGTGAACCCCTTACTCCAACCTTTAGGTATAACACTGATGGAAGGTACGCTGACACAGAAAAGCAGGGATTTTGCACCTGACCTGGCCCTGCCTTATATTACAACTACAGTCGCCACCTTCACCAATGCTTTAAAAAGAGATTACGAAGATAGCATGAAGATTGCCATGCCCGGCGCGACTGGTATTGCATATGACACAACCAGGCAATTTGATATCCAGCCGCTCTTAATGACCAGCCAGGGAATAACGCCCGCCGTAAAACTGACCCGGACTATCGATGGCAAAGAGCAACGCATCATTGTACTCGGAGATGCAGATTGCATGAACAATATGGAATTAGGCAGAAGAAATATCAAAACCGCCAATTTCAATTTCAGCACCTCCCTCTTCAGTTGGCTAAGCTATGGAGAGTTCCCTATCGATACTACAAGACCAACATCAAATGACAACAAGCTCAACCTTACCGGCAAAGGGGTAGTAATATTGAGGATCTTCCTGTTGGGGATATTGCCGGGCATCTTATTGATCATAGGGGCCGTACTGCTTATCAGGCGTAAAAAAAGATAGCCATGTATTTTGAAACAGATAATCAAACACTGGAAGACCTGGATATCTTTAACGGGCGGGGTGGCCATTCGATCTATTCGATCTTCAATAAAACCGCTACGCGCGGTGGCGCTTCGATATTGGAGGAGATGTTCCGTTACCCATTGGCTACCATTGAGGATATCAACAATCGCGTACAAATCATCCGTTTTTTCACCACCGCTGACATCCCCTTTCCCCTGGAACAGGGTTCGATTGATATAGTTGAACATTATCTTGGTAATACAGATGAAAGATCGAAACTACCCACACAGCCAATAACCATCACTAAAAAAATCGCCGGCTTTGTTGTAACGGATAATGAATACCAGGCCATTCATAAAGGAGTTGTTTGTTTGATAGAATTGCTCCGCCGGTTACACGAGTTTGTAACCACTATTCGTGATAAAGTGATAGACAATCCATATGCCCGGGACCTGGAGTCAATAGATAAGATCCTTTCGACAGAAGGATTTTCAGTAATGATAAAGGAAAACAATAAAACAAAATTATCGTATGCCGCCGTAGCGGAATACGATAGATCATTACGCTTTACACATCGCGGAATGATAATAAGATTATTGAAATACTTATATTACCTGGATGTATATATGACTGTGGCAAAAGTAGCAGTGGCTAAAGGTTTCATATTTCCTACTGCGCTGGAAAAAGGCCAGCATGCTATTCACCTGAAAGGATTATATCATCCGCAATTGACAAATCCAGTCGCCAACGATATCAGCATTTACGCAGAAAAGAATATTATTTTCCTGACTGGCGCCAATATGGCGGGAAAATCCACCTTCATGAAATCCCTTGGCATCGC
>JAGIAP010000043.1 GCA_017744805.1 Chitinophagaceae bacterium
TTGCATCTCCCTGGCTGCAACGGGAAACCCCATATGCGCCAGGTAAGCGGCAATACCAACCGATTTCATGAAGGTGGATTTCCCGGCCATATTTGCACCGGTCAGGAAAATCAGGTTATTACCCCTGCTCAGGCCGATACTGTTCGCCACCGGTTTTTCCAATGCCGGATGGAATAATTCTTCCACCTTGAAAACAGCAGCTTCTTTCGGTAGGGCCGTTGCATAGCTGAACCCTTTGGTGCGCGCCACATCACTTACAGCGATACAAACATCCAGCTTATAGATAAGCTCGAACATTTTTTCCAGGTCGGTCCTGAACTGATCCCGCAATACCTGGTCTTCAAGCGTGATCTTGACCAGGGATCTTTTCTTCAGAGCACTGCCCTTCAGCAATTGCTGAAAACGGGCTGAAGCAAACCTTTCATACAAAGCAGCAATCTCAGCACTGAAGGGGTTTGCTGCACCTTCATGATGAAGTGTTGTGAGCAGGTTGAGAAAATCCCGGATCAGGCGAAGAGATACTTCATATCCATTGGTGAACAGTTCATATTCCTGCCGTACCCCCAGGGCTTTCAGGGATGTTCTGCGTAAGCCATGCATGAAAGTGGTGAATATAGAACGTTTCCCTCCTGAGAGAAGGAAACGTTCCATGATATCGAATTCATCCCGTCTGAAAGGGAATCGTAGCTCCTTCGCCTGGAAATATGCGAAGGCCCCACTTCGCTGGTTGATGGCGCCAGGATCGGTCAATGGCTCTTTGAACATTTTTTCAAGCAGCCGTTCACCTCCACCGGTTTTCACATCATTGAATATATTGAATACAGAGTTCGGTTTGAATTTACCTGGTATGTTCAGGTCATCCAGGGTTTGCTTATCGGTTGTGAATTCCATTATCCTATTCTTTTTTCCCATTCTTCAAAATATCGAGAATGCCTTCATTGGTGATGATGACCATTCCATGCCTGTCAGCGGTAATGCCTTTCTCAAGCCGGTAAGTATACACCGGTTCTCCTGATTCCATTAACGTTGGCAGGTATACGAAGTTGATATTGTTGCGCAAATTACGCAGGGTATCACCTGCTTCCATGATATGCGTAGACACAATGAACATGCAGTTGGGCCTTTCAGCAAATGCTGCCGTGATGGCCACTGTAGCTTCATAAGCATCTTTTACATTGGTGCCTTTGAATAGCTCATCTACGATAAAGAAAAGCCGCTTATTAGCACCCACCTGTTCAGCCATCTTTTTTACCCGCAGTACTTCCGCGTAAAAATGGCTGTACCCCATACTGAGGTTATCGGGAAGATTGATGGAGGTCAAAACCCCATCCCTAACCGAAAACTTCATTTCCTGTGCTGCCACAGGAAATCCCATATGAGCGAGGTATAACGAAATGGCCAGAGACTTCATCAGGGTTGACTTTCCAGCCATATTGGCTCCGGTAAGAAAAACGATATTGGAATCCGGGGCAATATGCAGGGAGTTCGGTTTGGCATTTTTCACATGCGGATGGTAAACATTCACAAATGAAATGGTATCCGTCTCTTTTTCCAGTATTTCAGGGAAAATGAATTTCCGTTCCTCTGCTACCCCGGCCACGGCCATGTATACATCCAGGCTATAGATACCGAAGAGCAGTTTTTTCAATTCATCGTGATAGTGGTACCTGAATAACCGGTCCAGGGCCGCAGTTTCATCAAAACCGATCCGGGAAGGAGCAGGTTTCGCGATCACTTCTGCCCAGTCTTTTATTTCAATAACAGATGCCAGGGACTTCCATTCTTCAACATAGGGAGATTGCAAAGCAATATCACTGATCTCTTTCAGGAATACATTCATCCGGTTCAGGATCTCCCAGATGGCAAGCACGCCCTTGTTGATCAACTGGTATTCCGTATCTGAACCAATAGCATTCCGGAACATGCGCCCCAGCTTATGTTCATCATGGGTAAGCCTGCTCCTTTCATCTGTATTGCTCAGGTAATGCTCAGTTGTATCAAAGAGATTGCTCTTCAATGGGAATGTTTTCCCCTGCTGCTGAAAAAAACGGATGATGCCACTACGTTTCCTGATCTGGTCCGCTTCCGCCAGCGGGAGGCGGAACATGTTTTCCAACAGTTCTGCACCTCCTCTGGTAGCGGCACGGTTAAATATTTCGTAAACGGATTGATGTCCTCTTTTTCCAAAGATGTTCAGGTCGTCAATCGTTTGTTTATCGGTAATAAAACTCATAATGTATCCTTATCTGCCACGGCGGCGAATTGAAATGAGCACACCGCATGCAATTAATAAACAGGGCAATACCCACTTCAACAAGAAGGAAGCAACTGACCAGCCACCGGTACTGATAGTAACGGAACGATCGAGGGGCGGATCGCGGCGCATATCCACCGGTACTTCTCCGTCAGACATCCAACTGAAGGCGGCATTGATCAGGTAGAAATTGCCGGCGGGCAGTTCTTTTCTTCTCAATCCCAGCTCTCCGTTGCTCAGCCAGTCCGCATCACCGGTAACAATGATCTTTTGTTCTTTCCCATTCACATTCCTCGACAATGCCACCACGGTTGGGACCGGTTGCATTTTTTCAATAGCAGGATTGAAAACGGCAGAGTCGTCCACAAAATTTGTGGTCTCCAGCTCATTCCAGCTTCCGGTGGAATCGGTCGTGAACAAGGTAGTAGCCTTGAATCCTTTGTCGGCCACCATCTCAATACCACAACCTGTTGGCATGGCCAGAAGGTTCTTTCTCTTCGCCATCGTTTCCAGGTAGTAAGAGAACTTGATACCATCGCCGGTTGGTTTCATGGCCAACAGGTTCGCCTGGAAATCTTTCGAGGGTTTTACCAGCGTGCCATTCATGAAGCGGACACCCAGCGGTTCTGTGATCACATCCATGAACTCATTTCTGCCAGCCTCACCGGCTACCAGCAGATTGCCGCCGCGGGCGATATAATCCCTGAGGTATTGCGCAGCAGTGTCAGAAAGCTTCTTCCTGATCTCGCTAACCACCAGAATTTTGATATTGTCCGGAACAGGCTTATCCAACGTTACATCCTGAAAATCGAAGCCCTGGTTGATCATCGCATAACGGAAAGTCTTTTCCTGGGCAAACATCTTATAGCCACGGTCGAAACTATTGGTACTGGATCTTTCTCCATTTCCAGACAGGAAACCAGCCACCGGCAATTCCATCACCATTCTTTTGAAGGCTGCAGAGATCTCCGCTTCGGATGGGAACAACATCATATCATCGAATACGCGCAGGAAGGTCTTTTTACCATCACTGTTCTCCAGCAGGCGAACAAACCGGTAGTTTTCCGGCCCCAGGTCCACATCTTTGCTGATATCGCTGTAAGGTTGGATATTGAATTTCCAGTTCTGCAATTTGCGCAGCGTATCTACCCTTTGCTCATCTGTAAGGTCAGGATATTGCTTATCGAGATTGGGATTCTCGGCTTTGTGATAGTAATAAACATAGTCCAGTTTTATATCGGGCTTGAAACGCAGGAACTGATCGAACCTGCTTACATCATATTTATAGCTATTGGGCAATGCCAGATGATAAAGACGGTCAAGCATATTCGTATACGTAGTGATCTTCAGTCCTTTTCCTTCGAACTTACTCATCACTTCCTGGCTGGCCTTTGTAAGGGTATTGGTTTTATTGCGGGTAACATCGAGATAGGTCATCAATGCGGGCTTGGCGCTGAAATAACCCAGTACCATTGCCAATACTACTACAGCTACGTATTTTCCAATGCTGACCATCAAAGGGGTTTTCACACGGCCTGCATTCAGGCGCAGGATCGTGAGCCCCAGGAACATTCCGATAACAATGATAAAATAGAGGAAATCCTCACTGGTGATCAGGCCGGAAATGAAATTATCCGCACGTCCGGATATTGCCATCCAATAAGTGATATCCCTCAAAATGGCTGTGTCCTGGCCGAGATCCTTTACATATTTCAATAGGGCCAGCACGCCCAGGGTACCCATGGCTGCTACCACCGTATAAGAGGTAAGAGAAGACATGAACAGGCCAATGGCGGCATATGCACAGATCAATAGCAGCAATCCCAGCAATCCCGAAAATATAACGGGCACATCCGCATGATCGATGGTCACTGCGGCAAAGCCTCCGAAAATGGCCAGCACCAGGATCAGCACCATACAGAACACCACGAGAGCAAGATATTTGCCCCAGATGATCTGGCGATTGGTGAGTGGGGAAGAATACAAAAGTTTGATGGAGCCCGTTCCCAGTTCACGGCTCATGATGCCCATGGTGAGCAACGGGATATATAGATAGAGGTAAGATTGAACAATGGTAAAAAGCCCCTGGTATCCACCGAAGGTGCCCAGGGTAGCGCTATACAGGTTCCAGCCAAGCGATTTCCGCCTCAGCCATTCATCATACAATCCGGTAAAAACGATCGCTACCTGGAATGTGAATATTACCAGGATAAGCCAGGCAACAGGTGAAAAGAAGATCTTTCTCAGCTCTGTCTTTGCAATTTTGAATACAGTAAACATCCTTTCTTTTCTTTTTCAGATTGAGAATTAGTTTGATTTATCCTTTTTTTTCTTCGACAGTTCGGAGAAGATCACATCGAGTGAATTCTTTTCCGGAGCGATCTCTGTCAACTGCCAATTGTTTTCCAGGCTGGCCCGGATGATCTGCTCTGTTGCTTCCAGAGGATCGGAGAAGCGGATCCTGTAACGGCCACCTCCCGTTTCTTCAGCCTGCACCACTGCAGGTATGGACTTCAACACATCTACTGAAGGCTGGGCCATCAGTGTCAGCGTAAGACTGTTAGGTGCGATGTACTGATCAAATTCATGAAGAGGGCCATAGAATACAACCTCTCCTTCATTGATCATCCAGATATTGTCGCACAAGGCCTGAACTTCCTGCAGGATATGCGTAGAAAGGATCACCGTTCTTTCTTTGGCGATCTCCCTGATCAGGTTACGCACTTCCAGGATCTGGTTCGGGTCCAGGCCATTGGTAGGTTCATCAAAGACCACAAAATCCGGTTTATGGATGATCGCCTGCGCAATGCCTACCCTTTGCTGATATCCACCGGAAAGGTTCTTGATCAGCCTTTTCCTGAAATGGGTGATACCCACCTTAGACATCACTTCTTCGATGGCCGGTTTTACAGATGCAACCGGCATAAGCCGGATATTGGCGCAATGCTCCAGATACTCCTCCACGGTGAGATCTGTTTGGAGCGGGGCTTGCTGAGGCAGGAATCCGATATGCTTTTTGGCTGCTACCGGATCCTTTCTCAGACTTATGTTTTTCAGGTATACTTCCCCTTCTGTTTGCTTAAGCACACCACAGATGATATTCATCAGGGTTGATTTACCGGCGCCGTTTGCACCCAGCAAACCATAGATCCCATTTTCAGATAATTCGAAACTGATGTTTTTGATGGCCCATTGTACACTGTACCGATGAGACAGATTTTCTACTCTGATGATTGACTCACTCATGACGGGTTTTTATTTACAACTATTAATTCGATGGAATTTTTGCGACTGATCTCTTTACTCCTGGATGGCTACTGCAGAGATCTTTTTGAAACCGCCGAATATCGCTTTCCTGGTAAGGTCAATGGTTCCCAAACCAAGTCCATCGGCAGGGATCGGCAACGCCGTTACTTTTCCTTCCGATCCATTATAGGTAACGGCCAGCAGGCAACGCTCACTATACGTAACATCCAGGGTCCCTGAGCGACGAACCATCTCCAGCATCGTTATAGGATCAGGACTGGTATACAGATCCGAGTACGATGGGGAGCCGCCCTGCGGGATACGGATCGAGTATACTTTATTGGCAGTAGCATAGTAGATCACCGCCTGATCGCTGGGAAATACGAACGAAACGGCATTGGCGATATCCGGCGCACTGCTGATATCGATGACGCGGCGGGGAGAACCGGTGTACGTGAGACAGAACACTCCATAGTAAGCGCCTTTCTTCAATACGAACCTGGCCTCGGACAGGTCGCCACCCAATCCACCTCCCAATGCAGTATAACCCGGAAGGTTATTCGCAGCAAAGGGAGTAGTTTCTGTAGTGGATTCAAAGGGTGCAGCTTTTACGTTCAGGGAAGTACCGAAACGCAGGAAGCGCCCCAGGTTCTCATCATAGAAGATGGCATTCTGATTGATGGTAGGATGTACCGCTATCGCGCGGTTGGCCTTATAATTTCCAGGCACCTCGATGCTGAATTTCCTGATGCCCACAAAGGAGGATGTTTCGATGATCCTGTTACTTACTTTGCCGGCATTCATCATCCAGGGATTGGTACTGCCATTCAGGAAATAATAATCGATATTGAGATTCACTGATGCATCATAGAAAAGTTGATTCCCTTCTGCTATCATTTTATAGTCGAGGGTAGAAATGCGGAAGGCATTGTTCTTTGAAGCGCCATGCAGGAAATTTGTATTGAGGCCATTGTAATAGAGACGTTGTGCAAAAAGTGAATGCATGAGGCCGGTTATCTTACGGCCATTCACATTGGAAAATTCATTCCGTTTGTAAACGGTCGCTTTCGCTGTGGTAGTTCCCTTTTCAAACCAGTTGGTGGTAAAGAGCGTGTCTTGCACTACAGACAGATCAGAGCTCAGGCCATCGTCCGAGTCTGCGATCACCAGTCCCTGGTTGGTGGGCGGCTGTACCACTACCTGCCAAACGATGCCACTTTTAAGGCCTGTAGTTTTATCAGTGACCTTGAACCAGATCGAATAATAATCCGTGCTGGGATTCACTTCCATCGGTACACTGAGCTTTTTTTCATTACTGATGATACGGGCGTTGTTGAAATCGGCGCCGGGCTTCAGCGTCATGTACCATTGGTAGTTGAAGTTCGACTCTGCCACTCCTTCTCTCGATACAAGCGGATCGATGATCAGTACAGAATCCCTGGGGATCGAACGCTGAAGTGGTATTCCGGTAGTGTCTATATTGATATTTGATATGGGCTCCAGCAGAAAGTTACCCTTGTCCTTAAAATCGCAGGAACAGGCAGCGATAGCCAGCAGGATATATATACTGTATTTGGAAAATACCTTTACCATTATTCGGGTAGTTTTGAAATTAATAGATAGGGATGATGGCCGTTCCAACGGCAGGGCCGTCTTCGTGTAATAGTGGTGAGCCCTGCGCTGCACTGATTTCCCTTACTTTGTCTCCGAATTTTTTTCCCATCACATATCCTTCTTCCTGTGTCACCAGCCCTTCGTAATAATAAAACTCACGCAGGCCGGTAACATCCATGATGACCTTGTATACTGTTGTACTGTAAGTGGCACAGAAGAAGAAACGCATGGCTCTCCAGGTGGCAGGCTGCAGAATTTCGCGTGACCATGCCAGATCGATGAAATTATTCTCTTTAAGGCCCAGCATGAAATCCTCACTTTCCTTCATCCGTATTCTCAGGCGAAGCTCAGGAAGGGTGGCCAGCGCTTCCGGGTTCCTGATCACCACCTTGAACTTACCATTGAGAGAATCGGCAGGGATCACACCCCCGATAATTTGATACTGATCAGGTGTTGCGGTGGTTTTCTTGCTTGCTTCAGGCGTGCCTGCTGCATCTTCCACTGCTTCAGCAGTTACAAACCTGTCCCTGCTAACCTTACGGCCAGAAAGCGCGATATCGAGGTACATAGTATCCTGGGGTACTTCAGCGGTGGTAGCGCCATACAGGGATTGTCTCCATACATGCGCCCAGAAATTAACGGAGTTCCTTCCATCAAAAAACTTCACTTCATCCTTTTTACAACCGGTAGTTGCAGTGAACATCAATAGGGTGATGATAACCGCTATAAAATTATATTTCTTCATAACGTTATAAGTTTAGTTGGAACGGCCTCCACCATTGATGACTTCTTCATCCGGCATCGGCATTTGATATTGTGCGTCGGTCATTTCATTGGCATAATTGGGAATGAAACGGGTTCCCTGGCGTTTGTAATAGAAGAACAATTGTCCTTCGCCAATGAATTCCTTCAAATATTCCTTGGTGATCTCATTCCTTACTTCCTGATCTGTCAGTGCAGCCGCATCCAGGTTCAGGGAGGCAGGTATATTCCGTTGGTTCCTCACCTTGTTCAAACAAGCCACAGCTTTCGTCTTGTCGTGGTTGGCGCCTGGCTCCAGGTAGCATTCAGCCGCTATGTAGAACATCTCCGAGACCCTGATGAGCGGAATGCGTTTGCTATAGCTGACAGACATATCCAGCTTATTATAGAATTTCCTGATCTCCCAGTTGGTGAGTGTGGACCCTGCAGCTTCCAGGCATCTTGTTTTGCGCCAGTCGGTAGCAAACAAGGCTGTGTTCGATTGTTCAAAAATCGAATTCATTCTCGCATCTGACAGGAAGAGAACATCATAGGTAGCGTTGGGATTGCTGGCATCGAACCAGTTGCTGGCTGTGGTCCCTGTAGTTTGAATGGTAAATAAATTCTCAACCTGCAAAGTGAACAGTTGTTCATTTACAAATGAAAGATCGCTTTGGAATTTATCAGTTGCATTGATGCCCCCGGAAGTTACCCAGGAATAATAAGCCCCATCCCCTGTTCCGATACTGTTGCTTAAGCTGGTGCCCATTACCTGAAGCGCCAGTGGAAGTGCTTTTGCTTTACTCTCAGCCGTTCCTTCCCACATCAGTATGCGTGCATACAAGGCCTTTGCAGCCCAGTAATTCATGCGCATTTTCCTGTTGATTGCAGAGGTTCCGGAGGTGGTGGTGGAAATGAAATTGTTAGATGCTTCTGCATTCCAGTATGTGCTGGGCCTCAGCCTGCTCAAGGGATCTGCTTCCAGGAGTTTGATCGCTTCTTCGATATCCTTCTTCATGAGGTCGATCGTTTCGCGATAGGATCTCTGGGCCGTTGGTGCTTTGTCGAAACTGGTCACATAAGGAATGGCCATTTCATTCATTTTGGCAGGATTCCCACCCAGATTGCTTTTGCCATAGAGGCGCATCAGGTCGAAATGCAGGTAGGCTCTCAGCGCCAGCATTTCGCCTTTGATCAATGTATCAGTAATGGGGAACCCTGCAAAAACAGAGTGATTCTCTTGCTGGTACTTTAGTATCTGATTGATATTGGCAATAGCATTGTACATGCCCAGCCAGGAATTGAGTCTCTTTGTGGGCAAAGGAGCAGTATTCCAATTGTATAAGGGTACATTGAGCATGGAAGCACTGGCCACCACTGCATATTGCTGCGACAGGAATTCTACGGTAAGCCACGTCATATCCCGCGAATACAGTTCCGGCTTGGCCATTTTCACATATACGCCAACCACCGCATCACGGAATCCTGTTACATCCTTGAATTGTTGTTCACTGACAATTTCCGTAGTAGAGCTGACGTTCAGCCACTTCTTACAGGAAGCCAATAAAAGAACGGGAATAAAAAATATAATGGAAAAACGTTTCATCGTTAAAGAGTTTAAAAGCTGAAGGAATCGATCCTGTTGTTACTGCTTAGAAGGTTGCAGACAGTTTGAAAGAAATAGTTCTGGCAAACGGATAATCAGTTCCTCTTTCGATACCGATGGTTGAGAATTTGACAAGATCATTCATGTAAACATCCAGGCGCAATCTTTCCATACCAAAGAAGGCGATGAATTTCCTGCCCACTTCATAGGAAATGGCGATGGAAGAAATATTCAGTTCATTTTGATTCTGTACAAATCTTTGCGTGGGCCTTGTGGCTTCCTGGCTCCAACCACCGGCTGAGTACCAGTAGATACCATTCCTCATATCATAAGGAGTATTACCGGCCAATCTTTTGAATTGGGCTTCCTGCCCGGGCTTCATCCAGCGATCGGTAAGCACTCGTTTGTCGAAATTGCTCGTAATGGCAATGTTCTCTACTTTATTGAGCAATGTGGTATTGTAGTATTGACCTCCTCCCAGATAAGTGCAATAGACACTTATCCCGAAACCTTTATACTCACCATTGAAGCCAAAAGTCCCTCTCCATTTAGGCACCGAGATGCCTGATGGCACCATATCGGAAGCTTTCCAGATATAGGTGGGCAGCCCATCCTTTCCGCGAAGCAGCTCGATGCCGGTAGCAGGGTCGATGCCATAAGAAGGAACAGCCCAGATGGTATTCATGGCCAGTCCATCATAATACATGATCGGAGGAGTGGTATTGGCCGCAATCACCGAGCTATTGGTGCGATCGTTGATGATAGCCTGTTGCTTGTCGTTGAACGACCTCATCGCATCGGAGATCTTCAGGATCACGTTCTTGTTGTATACGTAAGAGCCATTCAGGCGGAGGAAGCCAGCCTTGGTTTGGAATACCGTGTATGACAATCCGATCTCTACCCCTTTATTCTCCACTTTACCCAGGTTCTCAGAAACCGTCATATAACCTGTAGAAGGTGCCGTGGAAGCGGATGTTACCAGGTTGTTGGTAACGGTCCTGTACAGATCGAACTTGATAGTCAACTTGTAGATATCGGCGTCCAGGCCTAAATTGTAATCCAGCTTTTGTTCCCATTTCAACCCCGGATTTTCCATATTGGTTGCATAAGAACCGATCAGGCCGGCATACCTGTCTTCCAGGTAATAGTTGTTCACCGTAAGCGACTTATTGTTCAGGAAGTTCTGGTTCCCTGAAGTGCCTATCGATCCGCGTATCTTCAGGAGTTTGATGGCAGCATACTCACGCATGAATTTTTCCTTGTGAAGATTCCAACCCAGTCCCAAACTCCAGAAAGGGGCCATACGGTTATCGTTGCCGAAAGTAGAAGAACCGTTGAGCCTGAAAGTTCCATCAAACAGGAAGCGGTCCATAAATGTATAAGACAACATGGAAAGCATACCAAATTCCCTTTTGATACCTGTGATGCCGCTGGGCCTTTTCATCACCTGGCTATATTGATAAGCGAACATGATATCGTCCATATTCACAGAAGGGAACCCTTCCACATAATGGATCTCTTCCCTGTATTTCTTTTCATCCAGGTTGAAACCACCCGTCAGGAAGAGGTTATGCTTATTATTGATTTTGGCATTGTAGTTCAAATACAAGTCGCCGGAGATGCGGTCTTCGGATCCATAGTTAGCTTCATACGAGCCTTTCCTGTATGCATCAGCACTGGAATAGCTGGCAAACCTGGTATGTGTAACAGGATAATACCTGTCTGCATTGTTCTTCTTGCTGTAAAGGCTGGCCCTTGTTCTTACACTCAAGCCATTCAGGATCTGGTATTCTGCTTCAAAATTGTTGGTTATCTCCGAATACTTTGCAGTGAGTGAAGTTGGGATGGCTCCATCATTGAGTGGGTTGCGCACGCCACCCATCAATGTAACATAGTTACCATAGTCGTCGTAAGGATTTAAGTATGGGTTCAGCAAAGTATAGGTACTGAAAGAACCATAAGGAGAATCGGAAGATTTATTGCTGACGATGCTCAAACGGTTCTGGAATTTGAACCGGTTGACGCGATACAGCATATTTAAACCACCTGTAAGTGTTTTCCGGCCTGAACCTTTCATTACGCCCACGTTATCGAACATCGAAAGATTGATCTGTGTTCTCAGTTCATCCTTACCCAGATCGATATTCAGGGATTGCCTGTTCCCATATCCCATTTGAACGGGCTTGGATAACCAATCGGTATTCAGCCCTTCCAGCACTTGCTTGCGGAGTTTATTGTAATTCGTAAAAGCGGAGGGATTGGTTTCGGGGTACTGACCTTCTGCATATTCTACATCCAGTTTCTGGAGTGCGTTCAACAAATTGTAGCTCGACAGGTCAGGCATGGTAATATCCAGGCTGCCTGTATACGACAACCTGGGTTTGGTGGCGTTGATGGGTTTGGTTTCGATAACTACTACACCATTTGCAGCTCTCGATCCATACAATGCTTTGGCAGAAGCATCACGGAGTATACTGATAGACTGAACGATGTTCATATCCAGGTCGAATATCCTCTCGATGGAAGTTTCAAAACCATCCAGGATGAACAGTGGTTGATTGGGTTTATTCTGATAATTTCCTTTCAGGTTGGGGTCGCCCATGGACTCATTGAAAGAGGTACCACCACGCATATTGATGACCGGCATAGCGTTGGGGTTGGATCCCATCTGCAGGTTCTCCATGATATTGATAGTGGGATCCAGGTTCTTCAAACTCTGGAAAACATTCTGATTTCCTACACGACGGAGGTCATCACCCTTGATGGTGGTGGCAGAGCCTGTAAAGCTTTCCTGGCGTACGGTCCTAACGCCGGTTACCACCACATCCTGCAAGGCTGCCTCACGCAGCTTCAATACTACATGAATGGGTTTTGATGGATCGGTGATCTTCAATTCAACCGTTTCCATCCCCGTGTATGAAAAGATCAGCACCTGACCTTGTTCAGCATTGATGGTGAACTCGCCTTTATCATTGGAGGATACACCTGTTTTGGCTCCTTTGATCCTTACGCTCACTCCCGCCAAAGGTGTGCCGGCAGTAGTGGTGACGCGGCCATTCACCTGCTTGATGCTGCTCTCGATCCCTGGTGTTTCGGGCGATGGAGCTCTATTGCCTTTAGAAGGTGCGTAGGTGAGCACGATGGTTTTGCTCTCGATGGAGAAGCTGATATCCTGTCCTTTCAATACCGTGCTGATGAACGTTTCCAGCGGCTCGTTGACAGCTTTCACAGACACTGTTTTTGCATTTTCCAGCAAAGCCCGGTCTGTGAATACAAAGAATCCTGTTTGATCTTTGACCACCTGGAAGATCTTGGTGAGTTTGGCATTTTCGCCCGTGAATGTGATCTGTTGAGCAATCAGGGGGGTACCCGAATACAGAAGCCCCATCAAGAGAAGAGCACTAAATGACCTGAGCGCATTTAGTTTTTTGCCGGGATTGCTTAAATTATCCCTTTTCTTTTTGGTTGAAATAAGGAACGGTAGGGCAAAAAAATCCCTGCAGCAAAAAGCAGTTTTTTGCATACATTGCGTTAGTTTGGTTAAAAAAGCATTGTCGCCTGACAATCTATATTAGTCGAACAGAAACTCGCCGCGATGGAAAGAGACTCCATTGCGGTTTTTTTCTGGCCGCTATTCGAATCGATCCTTCATTGATAGTTTAAGGTCTTACGATCAGTTTCCTTCCTTCCCCTACACTGAATCTGACATTTGCTTTCTCCAAAATTTTCAGGCACTGGGTTAGCGTCAGCTCCCTGCTCATCCCTCCCCAGAATGTCTTGTTGGGGATCTTACCTTCATACACGATCTCTACATCATACCAGCGGGCGATCTGCTTCATTATTTCATCCAGTTTCCGGTCCTGGAAATTGAAGACCCCGTTTTTCCAGGCAGTCACCTGCTCCAGGTCAACCGATCTGTTGATCCTGATTGCTTGTATACCTTCAACAAGCTCAGCTTGCTCGCCAGGTTTGAGCATTACAGCACCATCGGCACTCTTCACTGTATTTTGTTCCTGATTCTTTATTACGCGGACTATGCCTTCCAGCAAGGTTGTTTTCTCTGCCACTTCATCATCGTAAGCGGAAATATTAAAGCTGGTGCCAAGTACTTCCACTTTTTGTTTTGGCGTCTGCACCAGGAAGGGAGCCCTGGCATTCTTAGCCACGGTGAGGAATACTTCTCCCTTGATCTGAACTTCCCTGGCACTGTCGGAAAACCTTACCGGATAGCGGATGGAGCTGGCTGCATTCAACCAAACGGTTGATCCATCGGGTAAGACTAACCGAAATTGTCTTCCTTTCGGTGTGGATACTGTATGGTAAGCGCCCATTGCTGGGCTTTCCGGTTGCTTGCCAGGCAGGTCTGCTCCTGCTGATTGATAAGAAAGCTCTCCCTGCTTCAATATTACCTCTGTGCCATTTTGATTGGCAATTACCCCGGTATTCAGGCTATCCAGTAATAGTTTTGTGCCATCGTCCATGGTCAGTACCGCTCCCGTTTCGCCGGGAGGGAAGTCCATCTTTTCAGCAACGGTTGCTACCGCCATGGCATTGTCCTTCACCTGTGCTCCTGATAGCCACAGGTAAAGCATTCCCCCCAGGATCAACAGGGAGGCAGCCACCCATTTCCAACTCAGGCGATACTCCATCTTCTTTACGGGAGCAGCTTCTTTCTTCCTGGCATGGAGTATATCATCCAGCAATTGCTTGCCATTTTCAGAGAGGCCATCATTTTCAGGCTGTTCAAATGCCATCCATCCTTCCATGATCATCTCATCCAGTTCCTGGTCCGGCAATTCCAGTAAATACCTGAAAAGTTCATCTTTTTCAGCATCACTGGCTACCCCGTTGATGTATCGCCGATAGAGTTCTTTTTTAAGATTATCTGTCATTAGGAAAAGGTTAAGTAACTCTTTATATTCCGGACACCGGTGGAAATAAAAAGTATATGGTTTTTTAAAACTTTTTTTTTGAGAGCAGGAAAATCAATGGGACACAGAGATCACCAATAAGGAGCAGGTAAGAAGGAAAATAACGCTCCGCTCGTTTACATAATCCTTAATGAACTGAACAGAAAGCTGGATATATTTCTTAACTGTAGGCAGGGAGATCCCCAGTTTTTCAGCAATTACGGCTTGCTTTTCCTTATCCCTCCTGTTCATGATCCAAACCTCCCGGTATTTGAGAGGCAAAAGTTCAATAGCTTCATTGATCAGCTTTATCCGCAGCTCCTTCAGGTGCATATCTTCCGGCGTGAAAAGGTCTTCAGCAGAAGCGGCGAGCCACCCTTCCGCCAATTCCCGCCTGGCGAGGGAGCGGAGGGCGTTCCTCGCCCTGTTCCTGGCCATTACCAGCAGCCAGGGCTTAAAGCGCTCTATGGTCACCAGCGATTCCCGGTCGAGCCAGATCTTGAGGAAAACGTCCTGTAGAATACTTTCCGTTTCAGGGACGGAGCCGGTAATTTTATTGATATAGGGGAAGAGAAGTGGATAATAGAAGGTAAAGAGTTGGCCATAGGCATCCCTGTCGCCTTTTGCAACTAATCCAAGAAGCTTTTTTTCCTCATCTAGGTTTAAGGGTGTCATCTTTCGTAGGACGCTACTGAACTAATTAAGATTGCTGGTAAGCACCGATCAAATATAATGTTTTGCGAAAACCTACGATAAATATTTTCCCCTACCCTGCCCTTGCTGCTGCAAAAGCATGTCGGTTTTTATTTCCTACATTTGCTACCATCGTTATTTTCTTATGATCACAATTCCCGCATTATACAAGATATACCAGCAATACCCCTCTGTACAAACGGATACGCGTGCGCTCAAACAGGGCGATCTTTATTTTGCATTGAAGGGGCCCAATTTCAATGGTAACGATTTTGCCCAGGCAGCCCTGGATGCAGGGGCCGCTTATGCAATCGTGGATGAGCCACCAGCTTCTCCCAATGAGCGGATCCTGGTTGTGAAAGATGTGCTCTCCACGCTCCAGCACCTGGCCAAACACCACCGGGAACAATTCAATATCCCATTCATCGCCATTACCGGCAGCAACGGTAAAACCACCACGAAAGAGCTGGTGAGCATCGTGCTGGCAGCCAAATACAAGACCTACACTACCCAGGGCAATCTCAATAACCATATCGGCATTCCCCTCACCATCCTGCGTGTACATCCCGACGCCGAAATGGCCGTGATCGAGATGGGCGCCAATCACCAGAAAGAGATCGAGAGCTACTGCCTCTATACTTTGCCTACACATGGCATCATCACCAATGCAGGCAAAGCACATCTCGAAGGATTTGGCGGCATCGAAGGGGTACGAAAAGGCAAGGGGGAGCTCTTCGATTATCTCCGTGCCCATAACGGTACTGCCTTCGTGATGTGGGATTATGATTACCTGCAGGAGATGAGCAAGGGCATTCCACATATCATCAAATATGGAACCACCCATGCTACGGTAACCGGAAAGGTAGCCCAAAGCGAGCCCTTCCTCTCCGTGAATATAGAAAGCGGAGATCCATTTACTATTCAATCCAAACTGGTAGGGGCTTACAACCTTCCCAATATCCTGGTAGCAGTGGCAGTGGGGCAATATTTCGGTGTCGGCAATGAGGCCATTCAATCAGCCATAGAAAATTATACTCCCAGTAATAGCCGGTCGCAACTGATGACCATCGGCAGCAATAGTTTCATCCTCGATGCTTACAATGCCAACCCCAGCAGTATGCGGGCCGCCATCGAGAATTTCGCTGCGCTCAAAGGCAACAACAAAGTGCTGATGCTGGGTGGCATGATGGAACTGGGCCCCGAAAGCCTGCAGGAACATCAGCAGATCATCGATCTCATCAAAAAATATCATTGGAAAGCGGTGGTACTCGTAGGTGGGGATTTCAGGAAACTGGAGCATCCATTCATCAGCCTGGAAAACTCAGCAGCCGCCAAAGAATGGCTGGCCAATCAACATTTCGAGCATACAAGCCTGCTCGTAAAAGGCTCCCGGAGCATGCAAATGGAAAAAGTGTTGTAGTGCTTACAAGGGCTGAAGACGGAAGAAATTCCCCAGGCCTCTGACCTTCTGCATCGCCGCCAGCATCATTTCGTTCTTTTCGGTTTCCCATTGCCGTTGCAATACCTGAATAGCAGGCTGTTCCTCAGCGGGCGCTTCTGCAATTCTTTTTGTATCGAAGAAACTCAATGCAATATGTTGATCGTTCAGATCACCCAGTTGTGTATTGAGTTTTTCCAGCTTTTCATCATCGGTCCATTCTGAAAAAGGATAATCGAACCCGAGATCCTCACTCAGTATCTTCTTCACATATACCAGGTCTTTCAGCGCTTTCCGGATAGCGTGCAATTCCTCTTCATGTTCCAGCGCCAGGAGCAATACATGGATAGTGGCCACTTTCCGCTGAATGAAATGCCGCACCATATCGCCCGTCAGCTCAACCGGCAATCCTTCCACAATCTCCTTCACCGCCTTCCTGACACTGATATCCTCGATATGCATCACCAGCAATTCTTTTGCTGTGAAGAGCTCATGATGCAACCCCTTCAGAAAATGCGGGATCAACTCTCTACTATCCTTCAGCCTCTCTATCACCAATTGCAGATCCCTAACGGTGCCGCAAGAGCGATACAATAACTTGATATCCTCAGGCATTTCCAGTTTTCTTTCCTCTTCCTGCATCAGCCTGATAAAGGCCCGCAATTTCTTATAGGCCACCCGCAGATCATGTATCAGGTCCACATCAAAGCCGCCCGGTATTTTCCGGCTATTATCAGCTATGACCCTCCCATAGCTTCTCACCACCTTAGCGAGTTTCTGCTTCTTCATGGTGTCCAAATTTAGTTGCTGCACCTTCAAACCTATGCAGCACTCTACTCTTCGAGCGCCTGCAATATATCCGCCAGAATATCATCCACTTTCTCCAATCCCACAGATATACGTATGAGCCCCGGCGTTATATTCACAGCCGCACGCTCGGCTTCAGTGAGCTTGGCATGCGTAGTGCTGGCAGGATGCGATGCAATACTTCTCGTATCTCCCAGGTTAGCAGTGAGCGTCAGCATTTTCAGCTTGTTCAGGAAATTACGGCCTGCTTCCAGTCCGCCTTTCAGTTCAAAACAAACGATACCTCCACCATTGTACATCTGCTTTTTAGCAATTGCGTGCTGGGGGTGACTGGGCAACCAGGGATATTTCAAAGAAGCGATGGCAGGATGTTGCTCTAATTTCTGTGCCAGGGTCAGTGCATTGGAAGCGTGGCGTTCCATGCGCACATCCAGGGTTTCCAGGCTCTTGCTGAGCACCCAGGCATTGAAGGGCGACAAAGAAGGGCCTGTGCTCCTGCAGAACAGGTAGATATCCTTGATCAATTCTTTTTTGCCTACCACCACACCACCGAGCACACGGCCTTGTCCATCCATCCACTTGGTGGCGGAATGCACTACCAGGTCGGCACCGAATTCGATGGGGCGTTGCCCGATCGGAGTGGCGAAGCAGTTATCTACATTGAAGATAAGATTATGTTTTTTGGCGAGGGCCGAGGCCTTTTCCATATCTACCAGGTCCAGACCCGGATTGGTGGGCGTTTCCACGAAGATCATCTTCGTATTGGGGCGCACCAGGGCTTCCCAGGTTTCGGGCTTACCGGCTTCGAAATAAGTGTATTCGATCCCGAATTTGGGCAGGTATTTGGTGATAACCGTATGCGTGCTGCCAAAGATGGCATTACATACCAGCAGGTGATCCCCCTGCTTCATCAATGCCATAAAGCTGGCAAATATGGCGCTCATACCGGAGGCTGTGGCATAACCTGCTTCTGCTCCTTCGAGGGCGCACACTTTATCGGTGAATTCTTTTACGTTGGGATTGCTGAACCGGCTATAGATATTGAAGTCGGTCTCATCGGCAAAAGTGGCGCGCATCTCTTCTGCATCATCATAGCAGAAGCTGCTGGTGAGGAACATCGGGGTACTATGCTCCATTTCATTGGTACGCTCGGTCTGGATGCGGATTGCCTGCGTTATGGGATGTTGGGACATACAGTAATTATTGGATATTTTGATCGTTGACGCGAACAGACCAGGTGAGGGATCCGCCTGCGCGGCGTAATGTTTCAGCCACTGAACAATATTTTTCCATGGAAAGTTCAGCCGCTTTGTAAGCTTTCTGGGGATCGATGGCCCCTTTAAGCTCAAATACGATATTTACATGTTGCCAGAGGGATGGCTCTTTACCGGCCTCACGCTCCCCTTCGATCTTCATGGAGAATCCTTCCACTGGCTGGCGCTGCTTTTTGAGAATGGAAACAATATCGATGCCACTACAGCCTCCCAGGCCCATCAGCAGCAATTGCATGGGCCGGGCCCCGAAATCGGAACCACCGCCTTCTGTGCTGTTATCGATATGAACGGTATGGCCATATGCGTCCCTGGCTTCAAATCCGTAATCGCCTTTTACCCGCTCCAATTCAATTTTTATCATGGTAAAGATTTTTGCAAATGTAATTCATGCAGGCATTTACTTTGCACCCTGAATCAGTATTGACCGAATGCAGACTTTTCACTTTAACCAACCGTTCAAACTAGAGGCCGGGCAAGAATTGCCGGAGCTCAATATCGCTTACCATACCTATGGGACCCTCAGCGCCAACAGCAAAGTGGTATGGGTTTGCCATGCTTTAACGGCCAATTCCGATGCGGCCGACTGGTGGAAAGGCGTTATCGGCCAGGGAGAAGTGATCAATCCGGAGGAATACTTTATCGTTTGTGCTAATATCATCGGCTCCTGTTATGGCAGTACCGGCCCCCTGAGTACCGATCCCCGCACCCGAAAGCCATATTTCCATCAATTCCCCCTCATCACCATCCGGGACATGGTGCAAGCCCATATCCTGCTCCGCAAGCACCTGGGCATTGAAAAGATCCATCTCCTGATGGGTGGCAGTATGGGTGGCTACCAGGCCATGGAATGGGCCGTTGCCGAACCGGAAGTAGTGCAACAACTCTTCCTCCTGGCCACCAGCCCCACGGAAAGCGCCTGGGGCATTGCCGTACATACCACCCAACGACTAGCCATCGAGACGGACGCCACCTGGAAGGAAGAACGCCCCGATGCCGGTGCAGCCGGCCTCAAGGCAGCCCGTGCCGTAGGGATGCTCACCTACCGCAATTATGGCATCATGGTAAAACACCAGACCGATCCCGACCATTCAAAGCTCGACAATTTCAGGGCCTCCTCCTATATCCAATACCAGGGAGATAAACTGGTGAAAAGATTCAATGCATTTTCCTATTTCAGCCTCACCAAATCCATGGACACCCATCATCTGGGCCGGGGCCGTGAAGGCGATGTGGAAGCCGTGCTCCGGAATATCCAACAACGCACCCTCATCATCGGGATCAGCAGCGATATCCTCTGCCCGGTGGAAGAACAACGCTTCATGCAAAGACAACTGCCCAACGCTTCGCTGATCGAGATCGATTCCGTGTACGGCCATGATGGTTTCATGGTAGAAGGAAAACTGATCTCCGAAGAATTGGGCAGTTGGTTGAAAAAATGATCGTCCTTTATTTCTTTCTCAGATCCAGGTTATGGAAATAAGCAAATCGGACCACATGGTTGGTCCGGTAACTATTGCCTGAAGGCTGCTGGATGAACTGGTTCAGGTAACCGAAATGCAATTGCCCGGATTTATTCACGTGGTATGCAAATCCGGCAAAGAACCGGTTCTGATCAAAATAGTTGTTCACGATCTGCTCTCCGAAATTGACCATGATCTCGTCATTGAGTATCCATGAAATAGTTCCCGGCTCAAATGGTTTGGCACCAATGGCGCCCTGCAATAAGAAACTATACCTGGCCCTCCAGTTGAAATGATAACCATCATCCAGCTTATCATCGTTCAGCACTTTGCGGCGATATCTTTCTTCGAGCCTGCCGTATTGCATCACACGCAGTTTGTTCCCGTATTTGGTATGCCACTGGATCTGTTGCCAGGGGCGATGTTCAGGAACTGAAACATTCTTATTCCCTATATTGGGAAATGAATGCACATAAGCGTATCCTGCTGTGATCTTGGTATTGTCGTTCACATAATACGTGAGGCCAACCCGCGCAATACCGGTGGAGAAATTGCTGAAGAAGTCTTCCTTTGTTCTGAGTTGGGCCTCTGCCCAGAAACCGAATTTATTGGAAAGCCTGGTCTGATTCATATATGCGAACCAAAGCTGGTTTTCCGAGGTCTTGATCTTTGTTTGCGCATGCACATACGGGGTCAGCGCTACAACAAACAGGGTGGAGAGAAATATTAGTCGCATCAGGTTTCAGTTTTGCTTGCGAAAATAACTTACTTCAGTATACCATCTACAGTTATAGCTACATAATATAAAGCTCCGATCGTTGGTCCCGCCGCATATTGAATATATCGATGATTCAAAATATTGGCGCCGCCACTCTTGATGGTCGTTTTCAGCTTCGGTAATTTGACGCTTACCTGTGCATCGATGGTGCTGTATGCAGATACGCGACCATTTGCCAGCGGGCTCTCCCACAAGAATGCATCCTGCCATTTCCACACTACATTGAAGCCGATATTCTTCACTACTTCCCGGTTGCCGAACGATACATTGGTGACCCATTTTGGCGTATTGAAACCCGTTATGAATACATCTGCTGTTTTGTTGGAGACGATATCATTGAAGTTCACATTTCCACCCACCGTGAATTTTTTATAGGCGATCCAGGTGATGCCCAGTGAAGAACCATAGTTGCGATATTTATTTTTGGCATTGGTGTACACACGATAACGGGTTTGCTTACTCCTGTTATCAGCCACCATATCAGTCACTGAAGCATCGGTTCCCACTTTGCCACTGTTGGGAACAGCCACTTCCACCTGACCCAGGAACCCGTCGTACTCATTCAGATAACCATCGATATCCAGCACCAGTTTATTATTGAGCAAAACACTTTTGTATCCCGCTTCAAATGAATTGATACGCTCGGGCCTTGTTGGACTTAGGTTCGTCACTTCCAGCAATGCACGGTTCTTCAGCGCTGCATTGGGATCCACCGTTTTGGGAGGAAGGCTGGGATCGCGGTCTTTGTTGTAGGCTGCATTGAAAGTGTTCACAGAAGCGAGCGTGTAAGAATTCTCCAGGTAGCCCAGTCCATCATTGATATAGCTCAATCCTCCTACCCTTCTTACATTCCCATTGTTCACAAAGCTCAGTGCTTCAAACAAGGCAGGGAAGCGGAAGCCATTCTGGAAAGAAACGCGGAAATTATGTTTCTCGTTCAGCGTATATACCAATGCCAAACGGGGATTGAATTTGGGATCGAATTCAGTATTGTGATCGAAACGAAGGCTCACAAAGGCTTTCAGCTTCTCATTGAAGAAAGTTTTTGTTGCCTGTACGAATGCACCATATTTCTTGTAATACACATTCTTACCAAAGTCATCCGAACCAGGTTTCACCGGTTGGTTACGCTCAGCTACCGGACGGGAGAAATCAACAAAATTGTTGCCATCGGGGATCACTTCGTAGATGCGTGCATCAGCGCCCAGGAGCAGGTCCACGAATTTGATCTTATTGCTAAGGTCCCACTGCGCATCGGCATGGTACACGCGGCTTTGTTGCTTCAACCAGGCGCCACCGGTAGCGGGCGCTCCGGCAACACCGGCGTTCACATGATCCCAATTGTTGATACCGATAATGGTATTCAAAAGATCATTGTAGGCCTGTGTGCCCGGCTCTACCCTGCCC
>JAGIAP010000440.1 GCA_017744805.1 Chitinophagaceae bacterium
GTACTATTACGTAGAAGTATAATTCAGTGTTTCAAATGAGCAACACGCCGCTGCTCCGGGCTAGTTTTGCACCGTCAACAAAAAACATTGAACCATGTACACAACAAAATGGCCGGTATTATTACTACTGGCTGCAACATTGAGTTTCGTTTCCGTATCCTGTAAAAAAAAGAAAGAAGACAATACCGGGCTCCCCGCCAATCTCAGGGAATTACTGGTAGGGAAGAAATGGCAGGTGGTTTCTGAAAAACCTGACCGTGAAGTGGATATCGACGGAGATGGAAAACCGGACAGTGATTTTCACAAATTGGCGATGGATTGCGAGCTGGATGATTATACAGTTTTTGAGGATAATGGATCCGTTGTTGAATCCGAAGGCAACGATGTTTGTACCGAAACACCGCCAGCCCAGATCAAATGGGCGCTTACTGACAATTCTACTGCCATCGCCATTACTATGCCCGATGAGCAGTATGTGATGAAGATCAGTTCCATCGATGCCAATATACTGGTAGTGACCAAGCCTTACCTGGTTTCCGGCATTTCCATTATAGTAACCACCACGTTCAAAAAGATCTGATATGAAAGGCTGGAATAGAAAATTATCGTTCAAAGGCCTTTCCTATGTTCTGTTGACCAGCGTCTGTATGCAATTGCTCCCCCTGGGAGTGGTTGCCCAGGCGCCGCAAAGAGACATTCAAATAATGGAATTCTATAACGAAGAATGGTATCCGCTTGCTTCCCTGGACGCCACCCTCGAAAAATTTCCTTCTGGCTCTGGCGCTGACCTGTTCACTGTTCTGGGCTCCACGCCGGAGATCAGGGCCGCTGAAACCATGATCTTTGAACCGGTGATCAACGAAACCCTGGAACTACTGAACCAGCCGGGGAAATGGAAAAGCCTGCCCATGCCACAACAGAAATGGATGAAATTTGCCCAGGCACTGAATGCCGGTGGCGGAACTGGCACACTGCTGATAACGGGCATGTATCAGCGGCCAATGATCGCAAGCGGAGAGCTCTACTGGTGTCAGTTGAAACAGCCTTTGTCTGTAAGAGGGAAACAGATCTTCCAACAGATCCTGGTGCTGGAAAAATTGCTCGAATACAAAGCATATCATCTCAAAGATGTGCAGGTGGCCAAACCATTTGAGAACAGGAACAATCAAATTGCCCAGGCTTACTCCGGGGATGTCACCAATATCCCCATGAAGAAAGTTGATATGGGAGGGGCCATTGTTGAAATACCTGATCCGGCAAAGCAAGCTGCCCTGATCCGGAAATACGAGAAACTTAAAATGAATTCCTTCCAGGAAGAATTCAATCTGCGATTCAATAACTGGAAAACTGCCATGGCGGCCCTCGCCAAAGCGGCGAAGGAATCAAGCGACCTGCTAGTGGAAACTTCCTTTGGTGAGGAGTTGACGGGTAACGACAAGCAATTGATCGTTTTCTTGGCAGACCTGCAGGCGCGTGCTATTGAAACAAGCGCAAGCTTGCGGGAAACAGCCTCAAAACTGATTGGCGTAGCGGAAATGGCCCGCCTGGTAAGAGAAGCCAATAAGGCCGCACTTGCTCAACTTGAACCTTATATTCAATAAAAATCATGAAAAAATATTTAAGTACGATCACTGTTTTCTTCTTTTCCATTTTCTGCGTTCATGCACAGCATCCCGTCAAATTTGAATTACTAAAAGTAGCCACGGATATTGTACTGCCTCCGGCCACTGCATCAGCAGCATATGATAAAAGCTATGTGAACGGGAAAATCGATCCTTCCCCTTTATTTGGTATATCGGCAAACAGGTTCAACCAGATCTTTTCCGGGCTTGCTGCCAAAACTTCCAAACAACAACGCTCAGCCGACAAGTCGGAGAAACTGTTGAAGAAAGCCCATGCAGATGGAGTAGGTAATATGAGTACGGATGAAATGGAAGATTATCTGAAGGCCAATCCTGGCCTCCGGAAACAAACGGGCGTTGATGCATCCGCCATGGAACTGGCCACCAAAATGCAGGACCCTGCATTCCGGAAAAAACTGGAATCCATGAATGATATGGAGAAAGCCGCTTTCCTGAGCCCCTATGCCAGTAAGTCCGCGGCTGCTGCTAGTGACAGGTCCAACCCATCCAATGCGCATGTATTGGTAAAAGCCGGCAAACTGGTAAACAAGTTCAACCAGGAATACCAGCCCAAAGGAATGGCTTTTGTGGAGCAGGAGATCAACGATATGAATGAAAAAACAGACAGCCTCCGGGAAGTGAAAATGGCTGTGCTGCAGAAGGAGTGGGAGGCGTTGCCTCCCATCGGCGCCAATTCTCCCGAATGGGCTACCCAGGCCAGGGCCCTGATAGAAGAAAAAAGAATGAAACTGGAAAATGAAACCTGGGCCCTAAAGCTCAAAGGATATCGTGATATCGTTTCTACCTCCATCACCAGGTTCAAATTGGCCGCCACACCTTTTGATCAGTTCATGGCTGAGTGTGATTATGGCGATAAATACGAAGGAGCCTCCCAAACGGAATTGCTGGCGCAGTTGGCAGGTTACCAGGAAGGCATGTTCAGGATACTGCTTCAACTGCAGGACCTTTGCAAAGATGTTACCATGCGCGCAGCGGCATTCCAGGAAATGGTAGAACAAAGGAAAGGGAAATAACAGGCTCACGTGGAAAATAGAAAACGGGACTGCCTTCAAAGGTTAGTCCCGTTTTAATGGGAGAACTTGCTATCTTGGCGGTGCAGCAACAAGCAGAACCCTTATGCAACAGCAAGAAAAGATATCGGCATCCAGGTTGAAAGCTATAATCGGAGGCACAATCGGCAACCTGGTGGAATGGTACGACTGGTACGCTTATTCTGCCTTTGCCTTGTATTTTTCTTCGTCCTTTTTTCCTGAAGGGAATACTACAGCACAATTGCTGAATACAGCCGGCGTATTTGCCCTGGGATTCCTGATGCGCCCGATCGGCGGTTGGCTTTTCGGCAGGCTGGCAGATAAGAAAGGTAGAAAGGTTTCCATGACATGGTCTGTACTGCTCATGTCCTTCGGATCATTGCTGATCACTTTTACGCCCACTTATGCGCAGATCGGCATACTGGCTCCCGTGGTATTGTTACTGGCCAGGTTGCTGCAAGGGCTTAGCGTTGGAGGGGAGTACGGCGTTTCGGCTACTTATCTCAGTGAGATGGCCAGCAAAGGCCGCCGGGGATTCTATTCCAGTTTTCAGTATGTGACATTGATCGGCGGACAGTTGATAGCGCTGGGTATCCAGATCATTTTACAGAAATTATTGTTGACGGATAAACAATTGCATGATTGGGGCTGGCGTATCCCGTTTGCCATCGGCGCCGTGCTGTCTGTAGTGGCGCTTTACCTTCGTTCCAATCTTCATGAAACGCCCAGTTTTGAATCTAAAAAAGAAACGAATAATGCTAAGAAAGGATCGGTCCGGGAACTGCTCAGGCATCCCCGTGCTGTGCTCACCGTAGTAGGGCTTACTCTGGGAGGCACGCTGGCCTTCTATACTTACACCACCTATATGCAAAAATTCCTGGTGAACACCGTGCATCTCACCAAGGAGCAATCCACCAATATCTCATTTGTGAGCCTGTTATTGTTTGCGCTGCTGCAACCTGTGCTGGGTGGGCTTTCCGACAGGATCGGCCGCAGGCCGTTGCTGATCGGCTTCGGCGTATTGGGCGTGCTGTTCACTGTTCCTTTACTGGAGGCCCTGAGCAGGACCAGCTCAAGTTGGGTGGCATTCCTGCTGATCATGGCTGCCTTGGTGATAGTGAGTGGATACACCAGCATCAATGCGATCGTAAAAGCCGAATTGTTTCCGGCTGAAGTGCGTGCACTGGGCGTTGGATTGCCATATGGCCTTACGGTTGCCATTTTCGGAGGTAGTGCAGAATACATTGCACTATGGTTGAAAAAGATCGGTCATGAGAATTATTTCTACTGGTATGTCACCATTTGCATCGCTGTATCCCTGAGTGTGTATTGGTGGATGAAGGATACGAAGCATACTTCGCAGATCAATGAAGAATAAAGAACTTGAAAAAAGATTTTGAATCAAAACAAAAGTTTTTAATTTTGTTCCCGAAATAGAAAAATGAACAAATTCAATCTCATAGGACAATATCAATACATAGGAGGCAAACAGTTTCCGGGTGGTGATATTTTGCTATGAGTACAAATAGCTGAAAACATTGAAGACACCCTCGGAGCTGACAGGCACGAGGGTTTTTTCTTTCCTGCCTGTAACGCTTCACGCACGGTGTATTCCCGATACTGATGCTTAGCTCAGTGGTCAGAGCAGGTGCCTTATACGCACAAGGTCATCGGTTCAAACCCGATAGCATCAACCATGGTTGCAACCATTTAACTTTAAAACAATCAGTATGCAAAAGATC
>JAGIAP010000441.1 GCA_017744805.1 Chitinophagaceae bacterium
CTGCCTGGGAAGCAATGCCATAACGCTTGTCATGGACCATCTTGATGCCATCACCGATGGCATAGATCTGCCTCATTCCCTTCAAACGGAAGAAACGCCCTGGCTGCAATTTGCCCTCAATCCATTTCCTGAATTATTTCAACCGGGATTCGATAATGTAAAAGCGAAGCCCAAAGATGCATTCTTACGCAAACCATTAAGCGATACACAACTTGCCACCGCCTGGAAATATTTGTCCATGGATGCTCCGGTTGGTGGTATGCTGGGAATGGCAACTTATGGTGGAAAAGTGAACAGCATTGCTCCGGAGGCCACTGCATCCGCACAGCGCGACTGTATCATCGATATGGCCTGTAATGCCGGATGGATGGACCCTTCAGGTGAACCACCAACCCTCGACTGGCTCCGGAAATTCTATGCAGCGCTATTTGCCGATACAGGCGGTGTTCCTGTTCCCAATGAAAATTCAGGTGGCTGTATGATCAATCATCCGGATACGGATATCGCAGACCCGGAATGGAATAAGTCCGGCGTTCCCTGGTATACATTTTATTACCTCAACAATTACCCACGCCTTCAACAGGTGAAAAAGGAATGGGACCCGTTGGATATTTTTCATCATGCCTTATCGATCAGGGCTGATGTATAAACCGGTAGCGAACCTATTGAAGTTGCTTTGCGATCAATCGCTCGAAATTGCCGGTTGATCTGAAACCGATAAGTTCACGGCTTTTCGTGCTTTTCTTATTCATGGAGATATATTTTACCTGAACCAGCGTTGCATATACCATTACACCGCTTTCTGTATTACTGATCCTGATATTCCATTCGCCCCTGAGCTGCCGGATCTTTTGAGGGGCTGTACCGTACCCGGATTGTTCTGCCACCGGAATTTCTGTTCTGGTGCTTATCTTTTTCCATTTAGGCAGAACCAGGTATGCATCCGGATGTACCAGGCCGGTATCTTTCCTTTCCCAGGTGGCGGGCATGTTAACATTGTCGAATACGATCAGGCCACTGTTCTTGTCGAGCAACTTGATGGCATACCCGTTTTTTATACCGAAATCGAGTAGTTTTTCCAGGGCCAGACTAGTATTTTGATTGATCTTGTATTGAACAGGTATGGCAGTATATTCGTTCTTTACCGGGATCACTTTGTTTGAACAGGCGCTGAGGAGAATAATAGCGGCAAGGAGTACAGATGTAAATTTCACGCGAAAAGATTTAAGGTTGGGATAATTGTCATAGTCTGTAAGCCGGGCTGGCTCATAAACTGCGGGTAAACTATTAAAAGATAACGGTAATCAGTATCCTGTTCTTATTCTTAACAACTTGTTGCTAGCTTTTTAACTTTCCCTTCCACTAACCTCCAGGTTACCAGTTACCTTTTGTATAGTTTGTAGCTACGCCTAAACTGTCTCGCTAATTTTGTTTTGTCAATTGTTTATTGAATCACCCAACAAAAAAATCATGGCAAATACAAAATGGGCTTTAGACCCACTGCATAGCGAATTAGGCTTCAAGATCAAACATCTTATGATCACGAATGTTTCCGGATCATTCAGGAATTTCCATATTGAAATGGACACGGCAGGAGAAGATTTCAGGACAGCACAGGTACGCTTTACAGCCGATCTGAATTCCATTTCCACCAATAATGAACAAAGGGATGCCCACCTCCGTAACGGGGATTTCTTTGATGCGGACAATTATCCACAAATGGAATTCAGGTCAACCGGTATCGAACCTTCCGGTGACGATAGCTTTATCCTGAATGGCGAGCTTACCCTGAAAGGCATCTCCAAACCCGTTCGTCTGAACGTTGAATACAGTGGTGTAACAAAAGATCCCTGGGGAACGGAAAGGGCCGGGTTTACAGTAACGGGGAAGATCAAGCGCAGCGACTGGGGCATCAATTTCAACTCGGTGCTGGAAACAGGAGGAGTGGCTTTGAGTGATGAGGTAAGGATCAGCGCCGAAGCGCAAATGGTAAAGCAGGCCACCGCAGTACCTGCATAAGCAACTATACATTCAGGTTATGACAATCAAAAGAAATATTGCAGATGCCTGGTTCCCCGAAAGCCATCCCGGCTTTCTGGGAGCGGGGCATTTAGCCCGTCCCGTATTGAAAGGACCATTCAACCACACAGATCCCTTCATTGTGCTGATGGATGACAGGATCGATAAAAAGGATCATATACCGGTAGGAGGGCCGCATCCCCATGCCGGGTTTGAAACAGTTACCCTGATTCTGGAAGGACAACTGGGAGAGCAGGAAGGTTCTGTGATGAAGCAGGGGGATTTCCAGATGATGACCGCAGGCAGTGGCATTGAACATGCTGAAGTGATCGACAAACCAGGTGTGATCAGGATCCTGCAATTATGGCTCGATCTGCCGAAAGAGAAAAGGTCCATAGCACCACGTGTGCAGGAATTGCCATCGGACAATGTTCCGGTAATGGAAAAAGATAATGTTCAGATCAGGGTGTACAGCGGATCCCTGGCAGGCATCAGCTCGCCGGTACTGAACCATGTGCCGGTGATCATTGCCGATATTACCATGCAACCCGGCAGCAGTACTTCCATACAAATCCCGGCCAATTATAATGGATTCCTGTACATGCTGGAAGGCGCTTTACTGGTTGGTGATAAAGAAGGATACCTGGAACAGGATCAGACCGGTTGGTTAGACCTGTACAAAGAAGATGAGCCCAGTGAGCTGGCTCTGAAAGCCGGAACTACCGGAGCAAGATTTGTGTTGTATGCCGGCAAGCCCACAGGGGACAGCATCATTTCACATGGGCCTTTCATCACAGACACGGAGGAAGATATCAAGCGACTGTACCGGGAATACAGGCAGGGCAAGCTACAGCATGTTACACAATTGCCGGAAGAACAGAAATTCCTTTGGTAGCAGAGGAAAGGAGAGAGTGGTCATCTTCCCGTCAATTTCACCTAATTTTGCCTCAAATCAGAAGAATTTGAGCGCCACTGTTTATTTGCTGACTCCGCCTTTTACACAATTGAATACGCCGTATCCGGCCACTGCCTACCTGAAAGGGTTTCTCAATACCAGGAATATCTCCGCTTTTCAGGCCGACCTGGGCATCGAAGTGACCGTAGCGTTATTCAGTAAAAATGGATTACAACAACTTTTCGCTCATATCAACGATCACCTGCCGGAAACAACTTCTGAGAATATCGGCAGGATCATCGCTTTGCAGGACGACTATATCACTACCATCGATGATGTGATCAATTTCCTGCAGGGACATAATCCAACCCTCGCTCACCGGATCTGTAAAAGGGACTTCCTGCCGGAAGCCGGTAGGTTTGCGCAACTGGAAGACCTTGACTGGGCCTTCGGTTCAATGGGCACATTGGACAAGGGCAAGCATCTTTCCACCATGTATCTCGAAGACCTTTCCGACCTGATACGGGAATGTGTAGACGAACATTTCGGTTTCAGCAGGTATGCCGAAAGGATGGGCCGCTCTGCCAATAGTTTCGACGAACTGTATGCCGAGCTGCAAAAAGATCATACCTATATCGATCAACTCCTGATCGATATCCTTCAGAAACAAATGGAAGCCGTGCAACCCAAACTGGTAGCCATTTCTGTGCCTTTTCCCGGGAATCTGTATACATCGCTCCGTTGCGGACAATGGATCAAAAAGAATTATCCCGGCGTCAAAATAGCCATGGGTGGCGGCTTTGCCAATACCGAGCTGCGCTCCCTCTCTGATCCGCGCGTTTTCGAATTCTATGATTTCATAACCCTGGACGATGGTGAAGCTCCGATAGAGAACCTGGTACATCATATCGAAGGAACAAAATCTCTGGAAGAGCTGAAGCGAACTTTCACCCTCGTAGATGGAAAAGTGGCTTATTTCAACAATCAGTCTTGCTCCGATTACAAACAAGGGCAGGTAGGCACCCCGGATTACAGCGATTTCCTGCTCGATAAATATATCAACGCTATTGAAGTGGTGAACCCGATGCATCGCATGTGGAGCGATGGAAGATGGAACAAGCTCACTATGGCGCATGGTTGCTACTGGGGTAAATGTACTTTCTGTGATATCTCGCTCGATTATATCCGTCTCTATGAACCGATCGCCGCTTCCCTGCTGGTGGACAGAATGGAAGAGCTGATAGCACAAACCGGGCAGAACGGATTCCATTTTGTGGATGAGGCGGCGCCGCCGGCGCTGATGCGCGCCCTGGCCCTGGAGATCATCAAACGCAAGCTGGTGGTGAGCTGGTGGACGAATATCCGGTTTGAGAAAAGCTTTACCCGCGATCTATGCCTGTTGCTGAAAAGATCGGGATGTATCGCCGTGTCCGGTGGGCTGGAAGTGGCCAGCGACCGGCTGCTGGAACTGATCCGGAA
>JAGIAP010000442.1 GCA_017744805.1 Chitinophagaceae bacterium
GGTCTTACCTCTGTAGTTTTTATTGCCTTGCTGGGACTGGCCAATTCACTGATCTGGCCTTCCATCTGGCCGCTCGCGATAGCTGAGCTGGGAAGATTCACCAAGATGGGCTCTTCGTTGCTGGTAATGGCAATTTCCGGAGCTGCAGTATTGCCGTTGCTGTATGGCTATGCCACCGATCTCTTCAATCCTAAACTGGCTTATCTTATTGTAATACCCTGCTACCTGGCGATCGGTTATTATGCTGTATCAGGACATAAAATAAGACGAGGCATCATTAAAAAATAAGCATGATACTAATAGCAGATAGCGGATCAACCAAAACAACCTGGAGCTTGCTGGCAGGGCAGGAAGAAGTTTTAAGATTTCAGACAGAGGGATATAACCCCTATTTTGTATCAGGAGAATACATTGCTGCATCCCTGGGAAGATCCATGCCGGAAAGATTAGCTCCTGCTGACATCGATACAGTTTATTTCTATGGAGCGGGCTGTGAGGAAGACAGGATTGCCATCATGAACCATTCGCTGGCCAGTGTATTTTCAAATGCCGAAGTGTTTGTGTATATGGATCTGCTGGCAGCGGCAAGAGGGCTCTTAGGTACCAGTGCGGGTTTTGTATCGATACTGGGAACAGGTTCCAACACCTGCCTCTACGACGGAGAAAAGATCATTCATCATATAGATTCGCTGGGATTCATTTTAGGAGATGAAGGCAGTGCGTCTTACCTGGGAAGGAAAGTGCTGCAGGATTATTTACGTGGCACCATGCCAGCGGCTGTAGCTCATCGTTTCGATAACCAATATGGGATCAGCCGGGAAGAAATATTCAATAACGTATATACAAAGCCGTTAGCTAACCGGTATTGCGCCGGGTTCTGCAAATTCCTGCAATTGGATTGTGACTATTCCAGGAGTACGATCCGTGCCGGGTTCAGGCAATTCTTCGGCAACCTGGTGGCGCTATACCCGGATTATTCCAGCTACTCTTTCAATTGCAGCGGATCGGTAGGTTTTGTTTTCAGAGAAATATTGGAAGATGTGGCCGCTGAGTTTGGTATGAAAACGAACAGCGTGCTGACAGGCCCGATAGAGGGGCTGGTTGCCTATCACTCACAATGAAGCTGAAGTTAACCAACTGCTATAATCATTAAATTGTTACTATGAGAAAGCTTCCTTTCTTTCCCCGGCTGTTTCAATTGATCAGTCTGCTATGTTTACTTTTTGCCACTCAGCAAAGAGTGCAGGCACAGGCCAGCGGCAATCCAATCTTGCAGGGATATGAGGCCGATCCGGATATTCAATATTTCAATGGGAAATATTATATCTATCCTACAGGTGGAAATTACTTTAAAGCATTTAGTTCCACAGACCTTACCAATTGGGTGTTTGAAGGGGTCATATTCGATCTGGGGCCACAGTGCAGTTGGGCGAATGTAAACGGATGGGCGCCGCATGTGGTGTTCCGGAACAATCAATATTATTTCTACTATACTGCTGAGGCGAAGATCGGCGTTGCGGTGGGGCCTTCACCCATCGGGCCATTCACAGATCTGGGATATCCGTTGATTGGTTCGGATCCTTTCATTTCGGATATTATCGATCCGGCAGTTTTTGTTGATAACGACGGTCAGGCTTATATCTACTATGGTGGATCGGCACAAAGCCAGATGGTGATCCGGAAACTGGCTCCCAATATGACTTCCTTTATCGGAGGGCCAACGCTGGCTACACCACAGTATTATACGGAAGCTCCGCATATGCTGAAACGGGGAAGCACATACTATTTATCTTATTCCAACGGAGCCTGGAACAATTCAACCTACAATGTCAGGTATTCCACTTCTACATCTCCCATGGGCCCCTGGACCTATCGTGGCGTGATCCTGCAAAACTGGGGGCCATTCACCGGGAATGGACATGCGAGCATCATGCATCGGCCTGGTTGCGGAGACGATTATAAAGACGAATATTTCATAGTGTATCACCGGTATCAGAATGGCGACTATACAACGAGAAGGGTATGCATAGACAGATTGTATTTCACCAATGCCCTGATCATGCCCGTATATCCTACCTGGGCCGGAATGCCCGCACGTCCGAATGATCCGGAGGGAATGGGGTGTATCGTTCCCAATACCATCCCCAATGGGACTTACAGGATCGTATCTAAAATGACTACCGCTACCGGTCAACCGCTGGTACTCGATATTTTTAATTGCAGCACCAGTCGTTCAGCAGATATCGGCACCTGGACACCCACCAATTGTCTCGGCCAACGATGGCAGCTTACTTACCTGGATGGCTTCTATACCATCGTTTCCCAACAGCCAACGCATTATGCATTGGATCTTACCGGATGCAATATCAATGAAGGCGCTCCGCTGGGGTTGTGGGATTTTAATGGGAACCCCTGCCAGCAATACAGGCTGGAACCTGTGGGTGGTGGCTATTACAGAGTCATGAACCGCGTAAGTAGTTATGTGTTGGACATCGGTGCCTGCAGTAATGTTCCCGGTGCGGACGTAACGCATTGGCGATGGAAAGGATTGGATTGTCAATTATGGAGATTCGAGCCTATCAGTGCAACAGGAGCTGTTGCCGCTAGCGCTCCCACCTATTCGATAAAAACCTATCCTAATCCTGCAAAGACAGAGCTCAATATTGTAATGGATCAACTGGCCGACGGAAAATCTCCTGGTCCCGGAATGGAGAATAAAGAATTTTCTTTTTCCTTGTATAATACCAATGGCACCCTTGTCATAAAAGGAATGAAACCCACAGGAAGTACATCTGCAAAAGTGGATATCAGGAATTTGCCCAAAGGTGCATATTTTTTACGTGTGAACCGCGGAACAGAACAAGTAGAGAAACAAATTATCGTCAATAATCAATGACTAATTCCCGAAAAAAATAACAACGAAAAATCCTCACAGTAATGAAGATCTTACACAGCATCACAATTGCCGCTATAGCAGCCAGTTTCATCTGGGGTACAGGTTGCAGGGAAAGCGCGGAAAAGAAACCAGCTTCCGGAGCCGCTGACCGTACAGTGTGGACTGCCGCAATGGCAAATGAATGGTACGATAAGCAGCAATGGATGGTGGGAGCCAACTTCATTCCCAGTACAGCCATCAACCAGTTGGAAATGTGGCAGAAAGAAAGTTTCGATACAGCTACCATTGCCAGGGAACTTGGATGGGCTTCTTCCATCGGCTTCAACACCATGCGGGTATACCTGCATCACCTGGCCTGGAAGCAGGACCAGCAGGGCTTCAAAGACAGGGTAGGAAAGTACCTCGATATCGCCGATGCAAAAGGGATCAAAACGATCTTCGTGATATTCGATGATTGCTGGAACAAGGATCCAAAGCCAGGAACGCAACCTGCTCCGAAACCCGGCATTCACAATTCAGGATGGATGCAGGATCCCGGTGATCCGTATTACAAAGACAGCACGCTTTTCCCTGAGCTGGAAGCCTACGTGAAGGATATTGTAACGCATTTTGGAAAGGACCAGCGTATACTGCTTTGGGATGTATACAATGAACCGGGTAATTCAGGAAAACTGGAAAGCTCACTGCCCTTGCTGGTGAACGTATTCAAATGGGCGCGAGCAGCAAAGCCTGAACAGCCACTCACTGCCGGTCTCTGGGCCTGGGATTTCGAAAAGCTCAACCAGGTGCAGATAGAAAATTCAGATGTGATCACTTACCACGATTACGAGGATGCTCCCTGGCACCAAAGAGTGATCGATTTGCTCAGGACGCATGGCAAGCCACTTATCTGCACAGAATATATGGCGCGTACGCGTAATAGTTTTTTCAGCAATATCCTTCCCATGCTGAAAGAAAAAAAGATAGGCGCAATCAACTGGGGGCTGGTAGCAGGAAAAACGAACACCATCTATGCCTGGGATACACCTATAGCCGATGGCGGTGAACCCAAAATTTGGTTTCATGATATTTTCAGGAAAGATGGAACGCCTTACAAAAAAGAAGAAACAGACCTGATCCGGCAATTGACCGGCGCAGGGAAATAGAATGGTAGTTAATAAAAATAAAGAGGTTCCGGACAGGTTCGTTCGGGACCTCTTTATTAATGATGGTTTAGATAATTGGTGAAACTTAAAGAGGTTGACCGGCAAGTGTCAGCTTCTTTATGTTTTAATGCTATGGATAATGCACTGTGTTGATGTAAACAGATTGATAGTATAACGGTGCAGCTACAGCGAAATATGAAACAGGAGGCAATTATGTGTTAGACGAGGTATGGGAAAGCGCTAAAAAAGGAGACTTGATATAAAGAAAAATGGTTGTAAGTAATTGACTTACAACCATTTACGAGTGCCCAGGACAAGATTCGAACTTGCACGTCCTTTCGAAC
>JAGIAP010000443.1 GCA_017744805.1 Chitinophagaceae bacterium
CAGGGGCATGGTGCCTGAGTTGGCCATTGCCGTACTGGCAGCAGCACGCATTGGCGCCATCCACTCCGTGATCTTTGGCGGCTTCAGCGCACAGAGCATTGCCGACCGCTTACAGGATGCAAAGGCGGCGTTCGTGATCACCTGTGATGGCGCCTATCGTGGCAACAAAGAGATCCCGCTCAAAGGAGTGATCGATGATGCCCTGGTACAATGTCCCTTTGTGAAAAGAGTGATCGTACTCACGCGCACGCGCACACCGGTTTCGATGATCAAAGGAAGGGATGTATGGTGGGAAGATGAGATCCGCCTGGTGGAAACGCAGGGCAGTCCCGATTGTCCTGCCGAAGAAATGGATGCAGAAGACATGCTCTTCATCCTGTACACCTCCGGTTCTACCGGCAAGCCCAAGGGCGTGGTGCATACTGTTGGCGGCTACATGGTGTACACCAATTACTCCTTTGTGAATGTATTCCAGTACCAGCCCGGAGATATACATTTCTGTACGGCAGATATCGGCTGGATCACTGGCCATAGCTATATCGTGTATGGACCGCTCAGTGCCGGCGCCACTTCACTCCTGTTCGAGGGCGTGCCCACCTGGCCCGATGCCGGCAGGTTCTGGGAGATCGTAGATAAATACAAAGTGAATATTCTTTATACAGCTCCTACCGCCATCAGAAGCCTGATGGGATTTGGACTGGAACCACTCAAGAACCGCGACCTCAGTTCACTTCGTGTACTCGGCACCGTTGGTGAACCGATCAATGAAGAAGCCTGGACATGGTACGATGAAAATATCGGTAAGAAGAAATGCCCCATCGTGGATACCTGGTGGCAAACAGAAACCGGGGGCATACTGATCTCCAACCTGGCTGGCGTAACGCCCGCCAAACCTACTTTTGCTACGCTTCCTTTGCCAGGTGTTCAACCCATCCTGGTAGATGAGAATGGTAAAGAAGTGGAAGGTAACGGTGTGAGTGGCAACCTCTGCATCAAATTCCCCTGGCCTGGCATGCTTCGCACCACATATGGTGATCATGAGCGCGCACGCCAGAACTATTTCGCCACCTACGAGAACCTGTATTTCACCGGCGATGGCTGTCTCCGCGATGAAGAGGGCAATTACCGCATCACTGGTCGCGTTGACGATGTGCTCAACGTGAGTGGTCACCGTATTGGCACTGCCGAAGTGGAGAATGCGATCAATATGCATACAGGCGTAGTGGAAAGCGCTGTGGTAGGCTATCCCCACGATATCAAAGGACAGGGCATCTATGCTTATGTGATCTTCCAGGGTCATCAGGCAGATGATGAGCTCACCCGTCGTGATATCACCTCCACCGTGAGCCGCATCATCGGGCCGATCGCCAAACCGGACAAGATCCAGTTTGTTACGGGACTGCCTAAGACAAGAAGTGGTAAGATCATGAGACGTATCCTTCGCAAGATCGCGGAAGGCGAGATCAGTAATCTCGGAGATACTTCAACACTTCTCGACCCCGGTGTTGTGGATGAAATAAAAAATGGAAAATTGTAAAGAAGGAATTCTTTCAGATAGAATGGCTGCCTGAACAAGGTGGCCATTTTTGTTTGAGTGTTGCCGCCGCTCGCGTTTCTGCGAGTGGCAACTATTTGCTAGCCTCCGGCGAGCAGCGAGTATGCTTACAAAAGAAAAACCCCACGGCTGGAGGTGTGGGGTTTTCATAGAGTCGGAAACATTGACCGTTTTCTAAAGCCAATGTGTATGGCTGTTGATGTTTCCCTGTTGGATTTGGGTTTTTCAGGATTTGGATCTTTTCCTTCACAAAGGGTTACGGCAAACCCTGCAACAAAATGAATACAATTTGATGATAAAGACAAGTATTGTGGGCAAATCGTTGCCAATTACGTATAAATCCTAACGAGTGGAAGTAAAAATGCAGGTAAAAAATTCGTTACCGGGGCTTAATAGTTTGATTGTCATTGGAACTCAATAAAACATAGATGGTACCCGACTTTCTATATCCGCAGAAAACATAAAAAAAATAGCCCCCAATCCATATGGGGGCTGATATTCAGTTTCGTATTGTCAACGTTGGATAGTCACTCTCGTACCTACCGGAAGAAAAGGCTCCAGTTCGTCCAGGTCTTCATTCTTCAGGGATACACAACCATTGGTCCAGTTGGTGTAATCATCCACAGAGAGATTATCATTGGGCCATGTGCCATGGATGGCAATGCCTCCGCCGATCTTGGCTGCCTGCGGGATCTTTCCCGTAGCCTTTCGTTGATTGAACTTATCCCAACTGTCTTGCGTGGGATAATCCAACATCAGCATCTTATGCCATTTCTGATGCGGTTTTTTGAAGATGATCTTGAAATTGCCTTCGGGGGTTTTCCGGTCGCCTTCCATCATCTTATCTGAAAGGTCTTTATTCCCGAACACCACAGGATAAGTTGCGTACCATCCTTCATCATCGAATACCTTAAGCTCATAATCCGACTTATCAACTACGATGTACACAACCCCTTCAGGTCCTTTCTTATAATTCTCTCTGTAAGTGGTTCTTTTGATGTTCTCTTCAAATGCTGTGTTCACCACCACTGAGAACAACAGCACGGAAACAACGGCTAAGCGCTTCATGGTAACCAGGTTTTTAGCGTAGAGACCGGGCAATAAAATTTGGATTTTGTGAACGTTGTTTGTTGATCGTTCTCCCGGAGCGGGCTCCGGTTCTACGCAATTTAACGCGGCTACATCGAAATTATTTTTAATGTGGAAAAGTTTGTTACCAGCCAAAGCGCAGCCCCACGGCATAAGGCGTTTGGTCGGGCCCTTTCTCGAACATGCTTTGGGTGGCTACGGTGCCGTAAACACCCACCCATCCGAAGCTCAGCTCACCGGTATAAGCCAGTTTCCAGGGGCGGAGATCGAAGTCGTCGCGCTTCTTACGTTTGCCATCGGCAGCGGTGATCGTTTTCTGGCGGCTGCTGTAAAGGTAACCCGCAACCACGCCGGCACTGAGGCCCACATTACGTTTGCGATTGGGCGCGAAATTGAAGTTCAGCAGAACAGGAACGCTCACATAATCCGCTGCCAGCTTGTTCTTGCTATAGCTGGTGGAATTGTCCATCGTTACCCTGGTTGGGTTGGTGCCATACTTGATGGGCTGCTCATAGCGGAAATTGTACAATTCTACGCCCAGGCCATATTTCAGGTTCACATATTTCTTGATCAGGTTCAATTTCTGCATGAAGAGCCATATGTTCACGTTGATGGATTTTCCTTTGCGGAGATCGAACCAGTCGTCTGTGGCGCCAGGCGCAAAACCTGTGGCAGGGTCCTGGATGGAGGCGCTCGCATAATTTGTTTTATCGTCAATATTGTTGAAGCCGATATCGAATACCAGCCAGTTGGTGCTGATCTTTTTGGGTTTTGAATCCCTGTGATAAGTGATCACGGTACTGGAAGTTCTTTCGCCTTCCTCATCTCTTCCTTTCTTCTTGATGATGATCATCTTTCCGATCCGGACGGTATCCACTTGTTCTTTAGCACTGGTATCGGTTTGGGCAAGGGCGGTAAATCCAATAAAAAGCCCGGTAAGGAGTATTGCTATCCTTTTCATACAATGTTCTGTTTGCGATGTAATGGAAAAATTATTTTACTGCGATCTCGAAGTTGGCAATGCGGATATTTCGATTATCATCTCCTTCTGCATTGGTTGCTTTCTCAAAAACGCGGCTCACTCTTCTGAGGATCCCACGCATCTTATTCTTTTTGCTTGCAGGCTGGATCTCTATTTCATCATCGCTCTGCATATCATAAGAAGGGATGGCGATGGCAGCCAGATCAGAATTGTTCAATATTGCTTTACCCGGGGAATTGACCTGTTCTGATTTCGGCTGTTCGGCTCCTTTAGGAGTGGCTTCTGATTGTGTTACGATCGGGGATATCGAAGTGTTACTGTTAGGCGTAATTTTTTTTGGCGCATCATTCGCTGCAAATGATTCACGATCCGGAATAGCCGCATTGGCGCGGTTATCAAGCGGTGAAATGGGTGATGGAACAGTGATTGGCGCAAGCTGTGGTGCTGAACCGATCTTGGTTTTCTTCGATGCCATATCATTGTTGTCTGGCTTCATACTGCCAGATTGCATTTTAGCTTCGTTCTTCTTTTCTTCCATTTCCGAATGTGAACCTGCAGCAAGTTCTTCTTTCATGGGAGTATTTACAGCAGGCTGATCTTTGGCGCTATCGTTGCGAGCGATCCCTGAATTCTTTTTTTCCTGTTGTTCATTTTTTCCGGCAATGACTGCAGGCTCTTCTTTCTTCGACAATATTCTATAGCTGACCCCTCCGATCAATAATACCAGCACAGCAGCCGCCGCTATCC
>JAGIAP010000444.1:0-4121 GCA_017744805.1 Chitinophagaceae bacterium
TCACAGGAGTGATGAGGAACAGGTTGTCCTTGTAATCAGGCTTGGGGGCATACACAGGATATTCGTTATTATCCAACCAACTGAATATTGCCCGGCCGAAATAATCGCTGCCCAGGAATTTGTTGCTGATGAAGTCTGCATCACCGGCTACAAGGATCCGCTGTTCCTTATTGTTGACCTGCCTGGTCAGCGCCATCGTGGTATTGAAGGCGCCGGTTTTGATATCTCCTTCTGCGGGCAGGAATACGGGGGGGACGGAATCCCGCACCAGCACACCTTTCTTCAACCATACTTCCGGCATGGCGGTAGTGATGGGCTTGATGGAGAAAGGCGTATTACCTATGGCATTGATGGGCAGAACTGTCTCGGACCTGATGGTAAGTGTATCGAATTTCCCACTCTTCAACTTGAGCAACCTTTCTTCTTCCGCCATATTGGCCGCGGTTTTTGAAAGGAAAGGAATGATCATATCCGGCGCATTGTGTTTGGATATCTCTACCAATAAGCCTGTGTCGTACTGAACACCCAATGGTTTCAACACCGGGTTCAGAATATTCTCTTTTTTGGGCTCACCCAGCACAATGAAGTTCCCGCCTTTATCGATGTATTCCTGTATTCTCTTTTTCACCGTATCGCTTAATTCTGTTTTGGGATCAGCCAATACCAGCGTAGCGATATTCATGGAATCATATGGAAAATCATGTTTGTTCAGATTGATGGTATCTATATCGAATCCATTATTGATCAGTGATCCCCTTGATTGTTTTTCCGTGGTGCAGATCGAGTAGCCGCGCTCTCCCAGGATATCGGGATCCCGCTCCAGGTTGCCGGTTGTGAAAAGGACTGTTGGCATCCTGGGGAATTGCAGGCGCGCCATGGCAGCCGCCACATGCTCTTCAGCAGGCCATGGATAATCGATGAAAGTGCGCAGGAAAGTGGTCCTGCCCTTGTATTTCAGTTGCATCACCAGTCCATAATCCTCACCCTCCAGGTCGATGATCTGTTTCATCTGTTCAGGTGTTTTGAATCGCTTCAGGTTTAAATCCATCATCTTCGCATACTCCTTTGCGATCTCATGAATATCCTTACCGGGAAAAGATCTGAACACATAATGATCAGGTTTGGCCGCATAGTAGTACTCATACTTGAACTCGATATCCGGTTTGAAACGTTGATAGTTTTCCCATAACTGCGCCAAATAATTATTCCTGTTCTGTGGCAGGCCCAATGATCCATTTTTCCCCAGGATATTGGTGTACAGCGTTACTTCCAGCGGCTCCTTGCCCAGTCCTTTCACTATTTTCTGTACCCTTGGATGAATGGTATTCGCCTGCGTGGCGGTGGCATCCCAATACCCGATCGCAGAAGGGCGGGAAGTGATGTAACCGAAGAACAGCACCACCACTACAATACCTGAATATCTTCCTGCTTTTACATACCAGGGCTTCACTTCCCTGATGGATCGCAATTTGAGCAGGGTGAACCCAAGGAACATACCGATCACGGCAAAGAAGTAGAACAGGTCCTTGGTGGTGAGCAGTCCACTCAACATTTTCTCAGCCCTGCCCGAGATGGAAAGGAAATATGTGAGGTCCCTTACAAAATCGATATTCTGCCAGAGGCCGCCAATACGGCTCAGCACCAGCACAGTGATGAATGTTCCGATAGCAGAGACGATCTGATAATTCGTGAGGCTCGACATGAACAGTCCGATAGCAGCATACGCGCATACCAGCAGATAGAACCCGATGGAAGCAACAAACAGCAAACCATAATCCACCGACTGGATATTGAAAGCAGCCGATACCATGAAGAAACCAATGATGCCCACCAATACCAGGTTGAACACCATCATGGCCAGGTATTTCCCGAATACGATCTGTCTTGTTTTGATCGGTGATGAATACAATAATTTGATGCTTCCGCTATTGACCTCACGGCTCAAAAGCCCCATGGTAAGAAGAGGAATGAATAAATAGAGATTGCTCATTGCATTCGCAAATATCCCGTCTTCCTTCAGGAACATGGCCCTGGTGAGGGACATATCAAACCCGGTGAACTTGGCTGTTTTCATTCCCAGTTCCTGAAACCTGGTCCACGCATATACAACTCTGTTATAAAAGAATGCACATTGGATCATAAATACCACGGCCAGGAACCAGGCAACCGGTGAGTAGAAAAGGTTGCGCAGCTCTGCCCTGCATATCCGCAAAATTGTTTTCATGTCTATCAGAAATTAGATTGATTGAGTAGATAATTGTTTGAAAATATCATCGAGCAGGTTCTTGTCGAGGTTGGCTTCCCGCACTCTCCATCCGCTCTTCACGGCTGTTTCGATCACCCTTTCGCTCACCTCCTGGTCGCCGTCGAAATAAACGCGTGCCTGCTTATCCGTTAGGTATTCAGCGCGTATAACGCCTTTGATGGACAGTATCTCAGACAATGGCGGCGGATTTTCCATTTTCAACAACATGGTTCCCGGTTGGATATAATTGTTGAAAGCATCCATCGTGTCGGAGAATACGATCCTTCCTGCTTCTATCATGATCACTTCCCGGCAGAGCAGGTGGATCTCGGAGAGGATATGCGAAGAAAGAAGAACCGTTCTTTCCTGCGCGATCTCCCGGATCAGTTTGCGCGCTTCGATGATCTGGTTGGGATCGAGGCCATTGGTAGGCTCGTCCATCACCACCAGCCTGGGCTTGTGAATGATGGCCTGGGCAATGCCTACACGCTGCCTGTATCCACCGGACAGATTACCGATCAACCTTGAACTGAAATGAGAGATCCCGGTTTTTTCCATGGCCTCTTCCACAGCTCCTTTGATCTGGCCTTTCTCCATCAGGCGGAGCCCTGCTGCATATGTGAGATATTCATTAACGGTAAAATCACTGTGCAGTGGAGGATTCTGTGGCAGGAAGCCTATATTCATCTTTGCAGCTTCAGGTTCCTTCCTCGTATCTTTTCCATGAATGAAAACCTTCCCTTCTGTTTGATTCAATACCCCACAAATGATATTCATGGTGGTAGACTTACCAGCCCCGTTGGACCCCAGCAGGCCAATGACGCCGGTTTGCGCTATCTCGAGATTGATATCCCGGACAGCCCATGCTGTGCTATACCGATGGGAAAGATTTTCGATCTTTAAAATGCTACTCATATGGATTTCAGTATTAAGAAATGTTTGAATGATGGCGGAACAATGGCAAAAGGATCCCCGGAAGGCATTGCAGCCTCCTCTGTCAGTTGTCTTTTGTTCTCGATGTCAGATCAGGATGCCCGTTTAATGAATGGGCACAAAGGCAGCGTCCACTATTTTAGCGAATCCTTTTTCTTCAGTCTCCAATACCGGAGTCTGATGCCCTAACGGTAACTGGTACAGCCTGAAGGTGCCGCTGTTATCAGGTGATGAAGGGTCATAGGTACAAACTACCAGTCTTTTGAACAGCTCGTCATACAACTGCACACGACCGGGCATTTTGCTGAATCCCTGGTTATATTTTTCAAATTTGATCAGGCTGATGGACTCATTACCCATATCGAGCAAACGGAAGGTTTGGCCGATGGTATAATCATAAGCCATTACCTGGTTCCCTTTTACATAAATGATATAGCCCGTATTATGATCGATCTCTATGAAAGGCGAAGCCACAATATCAGCCGCATCCGCATACGCGATCTGTTTGGTCTCTTTTACAATCCCATTTGACAGGAATTGCAGGAGATAACTTTGTTGGGTAACCGGGTTATGCAGGAAAGAAAGGATCAGCGTTTCTTCCCCTATCTCTCCCATTTTGTTCTGCATGGCATAGAGGTGGAACCCATTCATGGAGAAAGGGGTTTGGAGCGAAATATCATGTTCGGGATCTTCAGGCGTCCACATGAACCTGTAATGATCCTCATCGTATACCATAGTGCTGTAATCGAAGGGGCCACGGCCTGTTCCCATATAGGTACGTGGTTGAGCTGCATGAAAGGGCTCACCGGATCTTACATTCAATTGCTGAGCCATCATCAGCCCCATATATTTCATATAGAACATGCTGCAAAAGAAGAGGTCATTTCCATTATTGGCAGAAAAAGAAGTATATCCACTTTTTACGAGCTTCACGGGATTGGTG
>JAGIAP010000444.1:4131-4370 GCA_017744805.1 Chitinophagaceae bacterium
ACTGGTGGGACTGGGCTGAAAAGTGCTGGTAAGAAAATTGGAGATATTCTGATCCACGGTGAAGTCCATACTTTGCAGCACTTTGATCTCCTGGTCTGTGGTGATGCCGATCCATTGCAGCACGCTCAGCCCCCAAACAAGATCACTGCCTACAGAACTGATGGACACTGGCTTGCCCTGGATACCGATACCCTTTCCCAGATCGGTTGCCAGGTTCACGAATTTCTTGTATCCCTGCG
>JAGIAP010000445.1:0-216 GCA_017744805.1 Chitinophagaceae bacterium
CCTGTAACCTGCCTTTGACGGTGGTAGTCATAGTTGTTGATAGGGCGCCTCAAAAAAGTTCATAACAGTTGTAACCCGGGTAACAAAAGCGGCGTCAGATCATTCAGCAAACAATCAACATCTTAATTTATAAAGACTTTTTTATGGAACATTCTTTGATCCCCATCGTTTTGTTTATCACTATGTTCGGATGCATTTTCGGGGTAGTTTATATGC
>JAGIAP010000445.1:226-4359 GCA_017744805.1 Chitinophagaceae bacterium
AGAGAACCTGGCCATGATCGAGAAAGGGCTGAACCCCAAGATCTATCAACCGGCGCCTTACAAGAACCTGAAATGGGGACTGTTGCTGGTAGGCTCCGGTATCGGGCTTTTCCTCGCCTTTCTCCTGCATCATTCAGGCATATTCAAAGTGGAGGATGAAGGTGCTTATACGGCCATCTACTTCGCCCTGATCGGCATCTTTGGTGGCCTGGGCCTGATCATGAGTTACAGGATCGAGAAAAAAGAAACACTGGATAACAGGATTAATGGTTAACCTGGTTTTGCAAAAATGACCGGAGTTCCGGTTGGAACATCTTCAAACTGAAAGGCGCTTCTGTAAGAGGAAGCGCCTTTCGGCATTTTTTGTTCCATTTATTGTGAGAATAATGTTTATTTGCATGCAATCCCCGGTCTGCCGGCCGGCATCTCCATAGTATATACTTTATCCCATCCACCTTATCTGGTAATCATATTGCCTTTCAGCAATTGGACTTTGAGCCACTGCCTTAAACCGTGAATATATTGCCCAGCGATCCGACCAATAACGATAAAGAACTGCTTCTGCAAATTGCTGCAGGGGATGAAACTGCTTTCTCTGTATTGTTCGACCGGTATAAGGACAAACTCTTCACCTTTCTATTCCGGTTGACCGGCTCCGCAGATGCGGCCGAGGATCTCATCCAGAATATTTTCCTCAAACTCTGGACCTCCCGGGAGAGCCTGGAAGAGATCGAACATTTTACTGCTTATATTTTTCGCATGGGCCGTAATATGATGCTCAACGATATCAGGAAGAATGCCCGCGAGTCACTATTGCTTGCCGAGATCAAAAAAGAAATGGCCACTGAGCAGCATAGCCTGTCGGATCCCTGCGATATCTCGGAGCTCAGGCAGAAATTGCAGGAAGCCGTCAACCGCCTGCCACCACAGCAGAAGAAGATCTATCAACTGAGCCGGGAAAGCGGCTTGAAGCGGGAGGAGATCGCTGCCATGCTTGCCATTTCCCCCAGTACAGTGAACAATCATCTCTTCCAGGCACTGAAAAGTATCCGGGAATACATCACTCCTTACCTGCGTGGACTGGCCGGGGTAGAATGCTTTGTTACCCTTCTCAGGCATATCGCAGAAAAAAAATGATAATTTTTTTTGAAAGCACTAGATATCTCTGAACGCCCAGTTGTCTTTATACATTCATATCACCAACCATAACCGTTCTCATGCCATTGACGCGGATCCAGATATTGACAGAATTGGTAGTTGCCGGCAAAGCCAGTGCGGCAGAGCAGCTAGAGCTGGCGGCATTGATCGATGGTATCGGCAGCGATGAAGAATTGTCGACTGTATTGCAGCAGGCATTTGCGAAAACGGAAGCCAGTTTGCCCATGTCCGGTGAAATGCGGCAAAAGATTCTGACTTCGATATTGGCGGAAAGCGGTGATAAAGCTCTCCCAAAGGCAAAGCTCCATTCGCTCCGGTTCACGAAATGGGTAGCGGCGGCAGCGGCGCTCATTGCAGTTGGCACGGTGATCTTTTTCATGGTCCGCAAACCAGCCGAACCACTACCCATAGCCGATGTGAAGAAAGAAGTGATACAGCCGGGAAAACAAGGCGCAGTGCTAACCCTGGCGGATGGCAGGCAGATAGTGCTGGACAGCTCGGGCAATGGTATCATCGCCCAACAGTCGGGCACCGAGATCAGGCTACAAAATGGTACACTGGCCTATGATGCGGCGGTAGCAAACGGCTCATCCTTCAATACTATCGCAACGCCTGCAGGGCGACAGTACCAGGTGGTACTGCCCGATGGCTCCCATGTTTGGCTCAATGCCGGAAGCTCTCTTAAATATCCTACCGCTTTCACTGAACAAACCCGAAAGGTGGAGCTGACAGGAGAAGCCTATTTCGAAGTGGCGAAGAAGGCAAAGCAACAATTTCAGGTGGCCGTTAACGGTAGCTCCCTGGTAGATGTGCTGGGCACCAGTTTCAATATCGATGCCTACCAGGATGGTGCGGCCATCAAGACCACGTTGCTGGATGGGGCCGTAAAAGTGAGCAATGCCGGGAGTAATCCACAGCCGGTCGTTCTCAAGCCCGGACAGCAGTCGCAACAGCATGGCGCTTCCGGAACGATTGAAGTGCTGAAGCAGGTAGATATCGATAATGTGATGGCCTGGAAGAACAATAAGTTCAATTTCGAAGGCATCCCATTGAAGGAGATCATGAAGCAACTGGAGAGATGGTATGATATCGAAGTAGTGTACGAAGGCCCGGCTCCCGTATTTGAATTCTATGGCGAACTAAGCAGGAATAACTCATTGAACGATATCCTTGAAGCTTTCAAAGATTCCGACCTCCATTTCAGGCTGGAAGGAAGAAAACTGATCATTATGAAATAAGCGTTTCACCCGCTCGATTATCGCTACCAAAACAATGTAATTATGCGAAATGCCGTTCATCGGTATCGAAAAGCCAGTGGTTGGCTTCGATGCCCTGCTACACTATTGCCCCGGATCAAAACTGCGATCCTGTTCTCTCTTTTCCTTTTCATGGGAATGATGGCAGAAGCCCAGACCATTACCGTGAATGCGAAGAATATGCCACTCCGACAATTATTTGAAGAAGTGAAGAAGCAAACGGGATACACGGTCTTCGGCAGAAAAGATCTGTTCCAGCAAGCCAATAAGGTAACGGCTTCTGTACAGCAAATGCCATTGACGAGTTTCCTGGAATTGATCATGAAGGGGCAGCCGCTCCAATACAGGATCAATGGAAAAGAGATCATCCTGTCCCGGAAAACGGCCAACCCGGATGCCCCGGCAGGATCCGCTGCAACGGGCCCCATCTCCCCTGAAACCGGGGAGCTCATCATCACAGGAACCGTATATGGTGCGGAAAGCCTGCCATTGGGAGGAGCTTCCATCGTATCGAAAAAAACTGAGAGATCGGCGATATCGAATGGCTCAGGACAATTCAGTATCAAAGTGCCTGTGCAGGATATCTTATCGGTTACTTATGTTGGTTATACAGCCCAGGATCTGCAAGTGATGGGCGACCATCCGCTGAGTATCAACCTGCAGCCTACCAATGAGAAAATGAATGATGTGGTGATCACGGGTATCGTCAACAGGAGCAGGGAAAGTTTTACCGGCGCCACCACCCGCATCACCCGGCAGGAGCTGATGAAAGCGGGTAGCATGAATGTTTTCCAAAGCCTGAAAAGCATGGATCCCGCCCTCACCATTTTCGAGAATCTCGCCAGCGGCTCCAATCCCAACAGGATGCCGGATATCCAGCTTCGTGGCACTTCTTCTTTCCCCGATATCAAAGGTCAGTATACTACCAATCCCAATCAACCCCTCTTCATTGTGGATGGTTTTGAAATGACCATCGAAAAAGTGAACGATATCAATATCAATCGTATCGAATCCATTACCATATTGAAAGATGCGTCCGCAAAAGCACTCTACGGTTCAAGAGCGGCCAATGGAGTGATCGTGATCGAGACCATCAAAGTGAAACCAGGTGAGCTTCGTGTGAACTACACGGGTACCTATGGTTTTGAATTCCCCGACCTCAGCAGTTATAGCCTAACCAATGCCAGGGAAAAACTGGATCTGGAAAGACAGCTCGGGGCTTACAACCGGAACCAGCCCTTTGCCGATTTGATCTATGACAGCTTGTATTATGTCAACCTGAAAGAAGTTGAAAGCGGAGTGAATACAGACTGGCTTGCTCAACCCGTTCGTAATGGTTTCAGCCATAAACAGACGATCGATCTCGAAGTTGGAGATGATCGCCTGCGTACCGGCATGTCCTTCTTCTTCGGCAATACACAGGGAGTGATGAAAGGAAGTGAAAGACGGAATCTCGGAGGAACGGTCAGTATCACTTACCGTTATAAAAAGATCATGTTTCGCAACCTGCTCAATTACTCCGGTATGAAAGCCATCAACTCACCCTATGGTGATTTTTCCGAGTACGCAAAACTGAACCCTTACTGGAGGAATTACAATCCTGACGGTACTATCCGGAAATTCCTGGGAATCGGTCCTGTACTTTCTGAATCCGTATACAATCCCCTGTACAATGCCAAGCTGAATACCAGTTCCACCAATAACTATACAGACCTTACC
>JAGIAP010000446.1 GCA_017744805.1 Chitinophagaceae bacterium
GGATCACATAGAGCGTGATGGTGGTGCTGGTGCCGAGTGTCAGTGATCCTTTTGCCTGGTGGATATCTTCCTGCCGGCTCATATCGAAGGCAAGTTGGCGTTGCAGCTCTCTTGCTTTCATTACATAATCGAAAAGCAGTTTGCCTTCGGTGGTCAGCGAAATAGCGTTCCCTTTTCTTTCAAACAAACTGGCGCCGTAATTTTTTTCGAGCGTTTGTATATGCCGGGTGATAGCGGGTTGGGAAATGAATAAGACCTCCGCTGCGCGAGAGAAACTGAGTTGTGTGGCCACTTCAAAAAACACCTCATGACTGAAACTGATCATCGTCCCAGGTTTTTATGAAGTTACTGCTTTGTGGGGAACCAGGTAATGATGGCCAAAAAGGTTATTGTTTGTTCGCCTTAGCCCGATCCTCAAAAAAAGTGTAAATCAGGATTGCCAGGTTGGAAATAAGGAAAGACAACAAGGTTGGCACAAAATCCTTTCCCGTATGGATCTTCACCAGGAACACCCCAAAATCATCATTCGGGTTATTGATGGCCTTCAAAGAGAAAAGATAGGCAATATATGCACAGGCCGTAGCCAATAGATAGGCAGTGAAGTTTTTCATTTTTACCACCTTGCTGAACACCAGCAAAAAGGCTAAGAGGAAAATGAATGCAATGAACTGAAGCGCCAGGAAAATAGTGTACCAGGAAGAATCCCCCCAGGTGAATTTGAGTCCGATATACGTCAAACCGGCACAGAGGGCAAAAGCGTAGGCTACTTTTTTGAGGATCATTGCAAAATTGTAAGGGGCGAAGGTAAATAAAAAGGGGCGCATTGTTCAATACGCCCCGTATAAGCAATTAGCCTGAAATTATTCGTGAATGGCCACAATGGGAATATGGCTATGGTAAGCCAGTTTCTTGGTATGGCTGGTTTTGAACAGTCCGCTGAGGAAGCTATTCCTTTTGGGGACGATGATGATGGCGTCGATGGCCCTGTCTATAGAGAACTGGCTGATCGCCTCCTGAAAATCATATTGACGGATAAAATAGAACTCCGGGTTGTATCCGGCAAACATTTTTTCCAGTTTTGCCCTTTCGGCCTTGTATTCGTCGGTGATGTCCACATAATGCTCGCTGTCTACGTTCACCACATGCAATGAGGCGTTGAACAGTTTCAAAATGGCCTTGATGGGGGCTACCGGGGTGGTGGTGTCCACATCTTTCAGGTCGGAGGCCAGCGCGATATTCCGGATCGGCGCATACGTGGCATCGGGAGGAACGATCAGAACGGGGCAGATACCTTTGTCAACCAGGTTGAGGGTATTGCTTCCCATAAAGATCTGCTCGAGGCGGGTGGCGCCGGTAATTCCCATTACTACCAGGTCGATACCATGATGCCTCACATATCTGTCCAGGTTATCCACCAGGGATGAACCTGCTTCAGCAACTATTTCGATTTTTGCCTGAGGAGCCAATGCAAGCATTTCGGCTTTCAGGTTGTTAAGTGCTTCCGTAAGCACGATCATCCGGTCATTCTCAGTTTCAGTCAACAAAGAACCATCTGATCCCGCAGCTACAAGATCATGCAGATTATACAGGATGATAGTGGCGTCCTGATCTTTGGCTACGGCCTGAACGGCAAACCTGGCAGCGTTTTTAGATGTGTCAGAAAAATCCGTTGGAACGAGGAATTTTTTCATTATTCAGTTGGTTTTTTTTGAAAGATACATAATCAGAATTAAAAAACTAGCTGGTTTTTGAATGAAAACGATGATTTGCAGTAATCAATGAATGCCAATAAATAAAATCCCTAATTTTAGTCGCACTAAACTCCTGGCACAAATGAGTTATATGAAAAAAATCATTATTGCGTCAGCATTGCTGGCCTGTTCTATCCTGAGCTATGCTCAGTCCACACCCGCTCTCATCCCGCAGCCTGAAGTAGTGAACCTGCAAACCGGTTCTTATGCGTTGAATGCCCAAAGCCGTATCGAAGCCACCGGTGGAAAAGAGGCATTCCGTATTGCTGAATTGCTGGCGGCACAGTTAAGGCCTGTTACCGGTTATGGACTGCCTGTTGCAAACGGGCTCACCAAAACCATCAAGGCCAATCTCATTTCCCTTGAACTGAACAATAAAGAAGATGCGGCCCTTGGCAAAGAAGGCTATTCCCTTCAGGTGAATAACAAAGGCGTATTCATCAAGGCCAATCAGCCTGCCGGTCTCTTCTATGGCATACAGACATTGTTGCAGCTTTTCCCCAAAGAGATGGCCGGAAAAAGCCTGGTGAAAAGAACATCCTGGAATCTTACCGCCGTCAGCATTTCCGACAAGCCCCGCTTCGGATGGCGCGGACTGATGCTGGATTGTTCCCGTCACTTCTGGACGAAGGCTGAGGTGAAAGAATTCATCGACAATATGTCGAAGTACAAATACAACCTGTTGCATTGGCACCTGACAGACGATCAGGGCTGGAGGATCGAAATAAAATCCCTCCCCAAGCTCACTGAAGTGGGCGCGTGGCGGGTAGACAAGACCGGCACCTTCGGTACTTTCTCCAATCCTACACCTGATGAGCCCAAGACATACGGCGGTTTTTATACACAGGAAGACATCAAAGAGGTGATCCAATATGCAGCGGACCGCTTCGTCAATATCCTTCCTGAAGTGGATGTGCCGGGCCATAGCAGCGCTGCCATCGCCAGTTATCCTCAGTTGGCCAATTTCCCCGAAGGAGTGCGTGTGAACTCCGGAGAAAAGCTGATGAACTGGATGGGAGGTGGAAAATTCACTGCCATCTATGATAATTCGCTTAACCCTGCTGGTGAGTATACGTACGAGTTCCTCGATAAAGTATTCACGGAAGTGGCTGCGCTCTTCCCCTTCGATTATATCCATATGGGAGGCGACGAATGCGCCAAGAATTTCTGGGAAAAGAGCGATGCCGTGAAGGAGCTCATGCAAAAAGAGAACCTGAAGGATATGCACGAAGTACAAAGCTATTTTGTAAAGCGTGTGTCTAAGATCATCAGCGCAAAAGGAAAGAAGACCATCGGTTGGGATGAGATCCTCGAAGGGGGATTGGCATCCAATGCAGCCGTAATGAGCTGGCGTGGTGTGAAAGGTGGGCTGGAAGCCATCAAACAGGGACATGAAGTGGTGATGAGCCCCAATACCAATGCCTATATCGATTTCATGCAGGGCGATGCCAGCATCGAGCCTCCGGTGTACAGCTCACTCAGGCTGAAAACTGCTTATGAGTTTGAGCCGGTACCTGCCGATGCCGACCCCAAACTGGTGAAAGGCGGCCAGGCCAATCTTTGGTGCGAACAGATATACAATACCCGCCATATGCAGTACATGGTGTGGCCCCGCGCATTCGCCATTTCAGAAAGCCTCTGGAGCCCGAAGGAGAAAAAGAATTGGAATAATTTCGTGTCACGTACAGAAGCTCATTTCGGAAGATTGGACGAAGCACAGATCAAATATGCGCCCAGCATGTATGATCCTATCATAAAACCTGCTTACGATACTACTTCAAAAGAGTTGAAAGTGGATCTGAGCACGGAAGTGGAAGGATTGGATATCTACTACAGTTGGGATAATTCATTCCCCGACCGTTACTATCCGAAATACACACAAACGCTCGTTGCACCAAAAGATGCTTCAACACTGAAGCTGATCACCTATCGCGGAAAACAAGTTACTGGCCGTATGATGGTGATCCCGGTTGCTGACCTGCAAAAAAGAGGGACCAAAAAATAATGAGCTCCTTCGCAAAAAATATTGAACGTTCATGCAACGAAGTAATTTTGGGGCATGTCAATATTCCAGAACGCAAGGAGAGCGTTCATTGGTATTTTGCTTAGGGGTTATTACCAATTATGTCTACGTAGGGTCTTCCAACCGTCTTATTGGAAGGCCCTTTTTTTATTAGTGTAATTAGCTGGGATTTATTTGTATACTCTTACATAATCGATCTCCATCCTGGCGGGGAAAGCATTCTCATCAACGCCTTTCAATCCGCCCCAGGAGCCACCCACAGCGATATTCAGCAGGAGGTAGAATTTTTTATCGAAGGGCCAGGCATCATTTCCTTCATGTTCATTGTGAAAAGTGAAGTAGGTCTTGTTGTCTACGCTGATCCGGATAGAGTCCGCATTCCAGTCGAGCGCATATACATGGAATTTTTCCGATGCATCGGGGATGGAAACGGAATCCCCTTTTTGTGTACCGATGCTATGAAAGTATTTCTTCGTATGTACGGTACCGTGAACCATCCCCTGGTTGTAGCCTACATGTTCCATGATATCCATCTCACCGTCGTCAGGCCATTTGATGGTATCTACGGCAGCCAGC
>JAGIAP010000447.1 GCA_017744805.1 Chitinophagaceae bacterium
TCCAATATCCTATGAAAAACCGAGGTAAAAATAAGGGTACATTTTGACTTGTGCAATACCATTTTGTGGTAATCTAAAAAAAGGCTGACTGAATTGACTTAAATCAATTCTTAAGGAGCTTGTCCTGGCTGATGGTACCGGTAACACGATTGGTTACACGTAACACATAGATACCCTTTTCCAGTGTGGTAACATTGAGTGTCTGCAAGCCATGAAAACCGGTTTGGCTCAGGCGCACCACACCCCTGGAATCGATGATCTGCACATCGGACGGATGCTCCGTCCGTATGATCAAAACATTATCCACCGGGTTGGGATAGAATTTGAAGGAAATATCACCGGCTATCAGGGTAGTTGCTATCAGTGAGTATTGCTCTACCCCGGTGCGGTTAGTATGCCGGATACGATAGGAATTGCGGCCCTTGGCAGGAGAATCGTCCACCCACTCATACCAGTCGCCCGAAGAAGGTTGCTTCAGCAAGGCCACCAGCTCAAAATCCCGGCCATTCACGCTTCTTTCCACCGCCACGAACTCTGCCCCATTCTCACGGCTGAGCTTCCAGGTAAGCGCCACTTTCGATTTCTCCTTTACAATGGCCACCAGGTTGGTCACCTGGATGGACGAGTCGTCCCCTTCAGCCACCGAGATCCTTTCCTCCGATGCTGGCACAGTCTGAGCCTGTAGTGCAGCACTGCCACAAACAAACATCATTACGCCAAACATCAGGTTTTTGATCATAGGTCTCGAGTGTTGAATTTTAATGGGAACAGGTTATTTACAATTTCTGTGCCGCGGCCATTGAAAACGAAGCCAAACCTTCTAAAATTTTTACGGTACAGTTAAAGTTTCTTCAAAATGACCGTTATCACTACCTTTAAGCATGATCAAGACCCGACGCTTCGACATCAGAAAACGCATCGCCCTGGTAGCCCACGACAATAAGAAGAAAGACCTGATAGAATGGGCTGAATTCAACAAAGTAGTACTGGCCAAACATGAACTGATTGCCACTGGTACCACCGGTAAATTGATGGAAGACCAACTCGACAGGCCCGTCAAGAAACTGCTCAGTGGCCCACTCGGCGGCGACCAGCAGATCGGGGCCATGATCGCTTCCGGAGAGATCGATATCCTCATCTTCTTCTGGGATCCCATGGAAGCCCAGCCCCATGACAGTGACGTAAAAGCCCTGCTCCGCATCGCCATCGCCTGGAACTGCATCATGGCCTGCGACCGCGCCACTGCCGACTTTGTACTGACATCGCCCCTTATGCAAACCGAATACTCGGCCAATATCCCGGATTATTCTACCTACCTTAAACGAAAGATCGATTGAGTTTGTTAATGTTTACATAGCCTCCGGCAATCGGGTAAATGCTCCGTAAATTTGCCGGTTATCCTTTTTACTTATGGCATTCAATTTACACACCCCCTTTCCTCCGGCGGGAGACCAGCCGGAAGCCATCCGTCAATTGACTGAAGGCATTCTGAATGGAGAACAGAGCCAGGTGCTGCTGGGCGTTACAGGTAGTGGTAAAACCTTTACCATGGCCAATGTGATCCAGAATGTACAACGCCCTACCCTGGTGCTTACCCACAACAAGACCCTGGTGGCACAGTTGTACGGGGAATTCAAACAGTTCTTCCCCGAAAATGCCGTGGGCTATTTTGTAAGCTATTATGATTATTACCAGCCCGAGGCCTATATGCCCGTGTCTGATACCTATATCGAAAAAGACCTTAGCATCAATGATGAGCTGGATAAGCTCCGGCTACATGCCACCTCCGAACTGCTTTCCGGCAGGCGGGACATCATTGTTGTGGCCTCCGTGAGCTGCATCTACGGTATGGGTAATCCCCAGGTGCTGGAAAATGGGATCATCCGCATCAACCGCGGACAGACCATTTCCCGGCAGGCTTTCCTGCATGCACTCGTAAATGCACTCTACAATCGTACCCAGATAGAATTCACACGCGGCACCTTCCGGGTGAAGGGAGATACCGTCGATATCAACCTGCCCTATCTCGATCAGGGCCTTCGCATCACCTTCTTTGGCGATGAGATAGAGACCATCGAAAGCCTGGATATCAAAACAGGTAAGCGTATCGCCGGAAAGGAAACAGCCGCCATCTTCCCCGCCAATCTTTACCTGGCGCCAAAAGATATCATTCAACAAATACTTTCCGAAATACAGGACGAAGCCAATCTGCAGGTGGAATATTTCAAGCAAACAGGCAAGTTCATCGAAGCACAACGCCTCGGAGAACGGGTGAACTATGATGTAGAAATGATCCGCGAGCTCGGGTACTGTAACGGAGTGGAAAACTATTCCCGCTTCTTCGACAGGAGATCGCCCGGCACCCGCCCATTCTGTTTGCTCGATTATTTCCCCGATGATTACCTCATGATCATCGATGAGAGCCACCAAACCGTACCACAGGTGAGTGGCATGTATGGCGGCGACCGTAGTCGTAAACTGGTACTGGTGGATTATGGCTTCCGCCTTCCGTCCGCCCTGGATAACCGGCCACTGAACTTCCATGAATTTGAATCACTCACCAACCAGGTAGTATATGTTTCCGCAACACCCGGCGAGTACGAGCTCGAAAAAACAGGTGGCGTGGTGGCCGAACAGATCGTAAGACCCACAGGCCTGCTCGATCCTCCCATCGAAGTACGTCCCAGCCTGAACCAGATCGACGATCTCCTGGACGAGATCGATAAACGGGTAAAGAAAGGAGACCGTGTGCTGGTGACCACCCTCACCAAACGAATGGCCGAGGAAATGGACAAATACCTGCACCGGATCAATATCAGATCCAAATACATCCATAGCGAAGTGGATACCCTGGAGCGGGTTGAGATACTCCGTCAGTTGCGACTCGGAGAGATCGATGTACTGGTGGGCGTGAACCTGCTCCGTGAGGGCCTCGATCTACCGGAGGTTTCCCTCGTGGCCATCCTGGATGCCGATAAGGAAGGCTTCCTCCGCAATGAGCGCTCACTCACGCAAACAGCGGGCCGCGCCGCCCGGAACGTGGATGGGCTAGTGATCTTCTATGCAGACAAGATCACAGAAAGCATGCAACGCACCATGGATGAAACTACGCGCCGCCGTGAAAAACAGATCGCTTACAACCTCGAACATAATATCACCCCCAGGACAGTCACCAAGTCCAAAGAACAGGTGATCGCGCAAACCTCCGTTCTCGATATCAAAGGCTATGATCCTGAGAGCCCGCTCCGCATCATGCCTGGTGAGGATATCGTCCGGATCCCCAGCGCCGCTGCAGAGGAACAGGTGGACTACAAGACCATCCCCCAGATTGAAAAAGCAGTGGGTAAGGTGAAGAAAGAAATGGAGAAGGCTGCCCGTGACCTGGACTTCATGGAAGCCGCCAGGTTGAGGGACGAAATGTTCGCCTTGCAAAAACAATTGCAGGAGATGAAACAATAAGGGCCCTGCATTTTTATTGCAGATGATCACATTGCCAAAAAGGAGCTTTCGTACTTGGTTAGTACTTAGCTGGTACTTGGAAGGGGCTGTTTGAGCCTATGGTTGCACTTGGATAGCACTAAGACAGTACATGAAAGCCCCTTTTTGAGCTTGGACCGGCACCTGGAGAGCATATGCTTCCGATCAAAACCAGCTTTACTTTCGCAATCAAACCTTCAACTCCGTCTTCCGCCAAGCTATCATTCTTACTAAATTCCTGAGCAATCGGATCGCCTTTGTTGTTAACTTAGCGCCATGAGTAAAAAAGTATTCCTTCTCGACGCGCTGGCCCTCGTATTTCGTGCTTACTATGCACTGATCCGTAACCCAAGGATCACCACCAAAGGCAGGAACACCAACGCACAGTTCGGTTTCACCAATACCTTACTCGATCTGCTGAACAACCAGAAGCCAACCCATATGGCCGTTTGCTTCGATACCTCAGCCCCTACGGAAAGACATACCGATTTCACCGAATACAAGGCCAACCGCCAGGAAGCACCTGAAGACCTCAAAGCCGCATTGCCCGATATCAAAAAGATCATCCGCGGATTCAATATCCCTGTGATCGAATATGATGGTTACGAAGCGGATGATGTGATCGGTACCCTCAGCAAACAAGCCGCCAAACAAGGCTTTGAAGTATTTATGGTAACGCCCGATAAAGACTACGGCCAACTCGTGGATGGAAATATCAAGATTTACAAACCCGGCTACCAGGGTGGTGATGCCGAGATCCTCGGCGCCAAAGAGGTTTGTGAAAAATGGAATATCAAAGAAGTACACCAGGTGATCGATATCCTTGGCCTGATGGGCGATGCAGTGGACAATATCCCCGGCATCCCCGGCGT
>JAGIAP010000448.1 GCA_017744805.1 Chitinophagaceae bacterium
GCTACAGGATCGAAGTCCTGCACTCCAACACTGATGCGGTTGAAACCCGCACCGGACAAGGCCTGCAGGTGTGCTTCCGTAGTATTGCCCGGATGCGCTTCTATACTGAATGCGTGGTCGGTGGCAATAATGGAACTGCTGGTAATACCTTGTATCAGTTTCCGGAGATTGGCCGGACTGAAAAAAGTGGGCGTGCCGCCACCGAGATGGATCTCCCGGATGACAGGTTTTCCAGGCAGAATATCCAGGTAGAGTTGCCATTCTTTCAACAGGGTTTGAATATAAGGCTCTTCCACTGCATGGTTCTTAGTGATGCGCTTATTGCAGGCGCAGAAGGTGCAGAGACTTTCGCAGTACGGAAGATGCATGTACAGGCTGAGCTCCCGCTGTTCTTCCAGGAAGATTTTTGCCACCTGTTCTTTCCAGGAATTTTCATTGATGGTTGAGAAGTCCCAGTAAGGTACCGTGGGATAGCTGGTATAGCGTGGAGCCGGTACATCGTATTTCTCCAAAAGTGTTTGTGGGATGGTCCTGGTCATAACTCAACAAAGGTACCGGGCAGGCATCTCTGCAGGTATGACCAAGGAAAGAGGTTGATATGATCTTAATCAGTCAACCTGGATTTAATCCTTCTGAAAGTGAGGCTCATCCTACTCCCAGCCGCATCCACGCGGGGAATGGCATGCACCCAGTGCTGCTGCAATTCCTGGCTCATGTAGATAAGAGAACCGGCAGGCAATGCATAATCGACAAGGAGCTCCTTATTGGCAATATTCCTGAATCTTAATATTCGGGTAGCTCCCAGCGAAACGATCACGATACCTGTATCGTTTTCCAGGATATCAGTTTGGTCGGAATGGAAACCCATTTTAGAGCTGCCATCGGGATAATAATTGATCAGGCAATTATTGGGCAGGAAGCCAAGGTTTTCCTGTATTTTTTCCGTGACCAACCTAAGTTCCGGCAGAAATTCACGATAGGGATAATCCATCTGGGAATAATTGTACGCCACGCCATAGCTGGCGGTCTTCCGGGCCATCATCCGGTTGTCCCACTCAACAGTATTGTACAACTGATCAAAGAGCTTGTCTGAATCGATAAGGAAGCCGAGGATGTAAGTAATACCATTCATAATAAAATAATCAATAGGGCTAAGATCGGAGTATTCCATTTCTCCATAAAATATCGAAGCCCCGGCAAAGGCCAGGGCTTCGATCATACACAACAAAAGAATGAACAGATCCTCTTTAGCCATTCACCAGCTTCAAGGCGCCGGGAAAGAGGATATTATTTTCCAGGTGGATATGTACATGCAGGTCCGCTTCAAAAGCGGCAAGGGTTTGATAGAAAACTTTCCAGGTGATGCAGGCATATTCGGGAGGAGTAAGATCATGGGTCAACTCCCTGATCCGCTGCAACAAGCTTCCTGCCTGTTCATGTTCCAGGATCATCCTGCGGACCGGATGTTCTATTCCCAATCCCAGCCTAGGCGGTGCAGTATTCGCCTGGGCCGCTTTGCTCAACTGGGTGATCATCGGGAACAATACATTTTCTTCTTTTTGCAAATGTGCGCCCAGCTCCAGTGCTATTTCGATGACCAGGGCTTTGATCTCCGTCAATTCGGGGTTCTTTCCAGCATGTTTCGACTCTACTTTTGCAGCGTAGGAAGTAAGCTCGGGCAATTTATCCCGGGTGTAATGATGATGTACGATCACGATATATTCCGCCAGAAAATCCAGTGGCCATTGGTGATAGGGTAGATTGTTCACATGGAGTGTTTGGCCAGACCGGCGCAGATCATCCATCACCTGGTTGTGATCGAGCTTCTTTTCATAACAGACCTGCCTGAGCGTTTTCTTTCCACCACAGCAGAAATCGATCCCATACTTCGTGAACACAGCCGCCTTACCTATGTCCTTTGCTACCATCTCTCCTACCGTTTCACCGGGGCTACAGGATACAGAACATTGATCAGCTTGTTGAAGCGGTTGCTCCCCGCTGTTTGTTTGAAGATATTCCATATTTGAAAAGATTATTGTTCAACTGAGAAATATATAGGATCGAAATGCCTGAAAGCATCACCAGCGCTGCAGCGAGCAACAAATAAGAGGCCAGTGAAAAATTGGACCCGCCAATGCTGGCAAGCGCCTGCACAAACAGGAAAAGCTCATTCAAGATCACGCCACACACAAAAACATACACTGCCTTTGATGCCCTCTTGCTCAAAACGATATATTGTTGCTGCATCAACAACCCCAGCAGGAATATCGTAACAAAACCCAGTAATATCAAATGCAGATATCCGATCACCACAGGCCTGTATCCGAATGCCAGGAAACTCAGTGAAGGAAATACGGATAATAATTGCATGAGGCACTTCATAGTGAATGCTAGCAAGGCCAGCGCCCAGAGACTGCGGGGGATCTTGTTGAAACAGGAAAGGAATTCCCTTTTTTTTATTATCGTCCTTATCAAAATGATCAAACCCAGCACTTGCATAATTGCCGCCAACGCAGCCAGCCAGTAAAGCCAAGCCGGCAATCCCATCCAAAGTGCAGAGAGATAGAAGGCAGGGATGCAGGCGATGAAGAAAAGCCAAAATGCATACCGTAAGGCAGTTTCCGGCAATCCCAATCCATGCTTATTTGCGATGGCCAGGAACAAGCCAATTACACCAAAGCTGAACCAGCCATTGTATTGAAAATGCAGGTAGAAATAAACGGAGCCGAGATACCATTGTTGATGTCCGTTACCCGATGCCATCAGCCAGGCCAGAAAAAATGGCCCTGCCGCTGAGATCACATAAAAGAATAACCCTGCCCTGAACCAGTTTTTGACGGATGTAGGAAGTTTGGATCCCGGCAAGTCCTTCCACATAATGGCAGCAAAGACCCAGGAAACAACAATGGATAAAGTAGAAAAGAAGATAGAAACAGGATTGTATCCACCAAACGGGAAACTCCACAACATACCGAATGCAGCCAATAGCAGGAACCAGAAGCTTAGATTGTAAACGCGTAAACTTTTTTCATCCAGCTCCAACACACCTGCCATTGCAACGGACAATGCCAATGATACCCATCCGCTGAAAGCGAAATGGGAATGCGCATGCATGAGATCCTTATAATCGAGTGAAGGTATTGACCAGAGTATCTTGTATCTCAGTAATGATCCTGCCAGTGCTACTATCAGCAGGTTCAGCAATGCTCGGCGGGCCCAGATCTTGTAAAATGTTTGCATACAAAAGAACGACTGTTATGCAAAGGAACGGAGGCTTGTTCCATCATTTTATGATCCGGATCACTTTGAACAATATACTTTTCCTTTTTCTATCAATAACTGTCCGGTTGAATGCAAATTCCTCATCGCCCTGATCACTGTTTCCACGCGCAAGCCAGTCATATCGGCAATTTGTTGCCTCGTCAGCATCACGCGGTTACAATCAGGGCAGGTATGTTTATTGTTCTCTTTAAAATAATGGAGCAATGCAGTAATGGTATGTTCCGGAGAGCGGATGGCCATTTCCTTCAACAAGAGGAATTTAAGGCGGATCCGCCGGGAAAGCATTCGCGTAAAAGAAAAATGGATCTCCGGGTTTTCTTTCAACAATTGAATGAAATGACTTTTATGTAACCTGATCAAGGTGGTATCCTCATCTGCGATGGCAGTGGCCGCATAAGGCTCATCATCTACCAGGGGGAGCTCTCCGAATGATTCTCCTTCTTCTGCCATGAACTGGATGAATTCCCTTCCTTCATCATTAATATTTACCCATCTCACTTTGCCGGTCACTATCTGGTAATAAAAGCTTGCCTGGGAACCTTCCAGGAATATGATCTCATTGCGTTGCACTTCCTTGAAACTGGCTCCCATATTCAGCAGCAGGTTGGTGTCGATCATCATGGTTTCCGATTATGGATCCAAAGCTAACCAGGTGGCATAGTGGTGGGATTGATCTTACTCCGTCCGGCATATGAGTTTTGTCATATCAGTAGGGAACCACTGGCAACCAACCAGGGAAAAACACCCGCCACCATTGGCTTCCGGCGCATTTCATGCATGCTGCCTCACCTGATCCAGATCAACCTTTTCCAGGGAGGACAGGAGTAGGATCAGTCATACCCCGTTTTTATGATCCGGATCATAAAGCTCCGTTTTTATTCCATGTACTCTTGCTGTGTAATTATCACTTAAAAAAACGGAAATGAAAAAGCTAACCATTATTGCCGGTCTTGCTTTACTCACCTATGCCTGTTCGGAAAGCGCCAGTAAAAAAGGCGCTCCGGCAGAAAGCGCGGCAAAAGAAAATACTGCTGCTCCCTCTTATGACACTGCAAAAGGAGCT
>JAGIAP010000449.1:0-4000 GCA_017744805.1 Chitinophagaceae bacterium
GGTAGAAATGGCAAGGCGGTACCTGGAAGACAGCGATCTGAGCATGGACCAGATTGCCGCTAAATGCGGACTTGGCGGGCTGATCTCCATGCGACGGACCTTTATCCGCCACATGAATGTGTCGCCCAGTGATTACCGCCGCTCGTTCAGAACCACATTACAGGAAATAGAAGAATAATGTAAAAATATACTATTATGAAAGTAGCTATCAATGGATTCGGGCGCATCGGCAGAATGACCTTAAGAGCATTGCTGACTAAGAAAGACGTAGAAGTTGTTGCCATCAATGACCTTACTGAAAGCAAATTGCTGGCGCATCTTTTCAAATATGATACCTCCCACGGGAAGTTTGCAGGAAAAGTGGAATTACAGGATCGATACCTGGTAGTGGACGATCAAAAGATCGTACTGTTGAGTGAGCGCGATCCGGAGAAATTGCCATGGAAAAACCTGCAACCCGATGTGGTGATTGAGTCTACTGGTCGGTTCACCCAAAAAGAAGCAGCGCAATCACATATCACGGCAGGAGCTAAAAAAGTGCTGATCTCTGCTCCGGCTACCGGTGATGTAAAAACGATCGTACAGGGCGTGAATAACGATCTGATAACGGATGAGGATGAGATCCTTTCCACGGCCTCCTGCACCACCAATAGTATCGCACCGGTATTGTACCTGATAGACAAAGAATATGGTATTGAATCGGGTTTCATGAGCACGGTACATGCCTTCACGATGGACCAGATGCTGCAAGATGGGCCCCATAAGGATTTCAGAAGAGCAAGGGCTGCCACGCAGTCCATCATTCCCACCAGCACCGGTGCCGCAAAGGCGATCGGCGATGTGTTGCCCCGGCTGAAAGGAAAAATGGACGGGTTTTCATATCGTGTACCCGTGATCGATGGATCGATTGCCGATATGTCGTTGAACCTGGTGAAACCGGCTTCGGCCAAAGAGATCAATGAATTCCTGAAACATCATGCGGGCACTACCTTGAAGGGCGTGCTGGAATATACTGAAGAGCCTTTTGTGTCGGCTGATATTCTGGGCAATACCCACTCCTCTATCGTTGATGGCACCCTTACCCGTTCCATCGATAAGCTGGTCAAGATCGTGTCATGGTACGACAATGAGGTAGGTATCTCAAACAGGATCGCCGAACTGACGGTGGAGCTGGCCGGTAAGGTGAATAGATTGATAGAAGTGTAGTTTTCCGGAAACGGAATTCGGGTTGGGATTGCTATTTATAGCCAGTTTGGAATCCCATCCAGCGGTAAGTAACATGGGTTTTTTCTGCCAGGAACTTTGCCAGTTCCTGACCGACATCATACACATCGGCACTTGTTTTTTTATTGGATAACCTGAAAAGCTTTTTTGTATTGATGAGGATGATTGGGGTGGCTTTGCCTTGTTTGTCCAGCACCTCTATTTTGCAATAGGTGCTGGTACGGGTGGCTTTTCCTGCCATTTCTTCTTTGGTGCCCCGAAGCTGAATTTGTGATATTTCGTGTAGTGGTATTACCGTTTTCCTGAAACCGGAATAACGGGAGGTAAGATCATGCTGGTTGATCACTACAATTGATCGAACAGGCCGGATTAGCCTGCTAAGCCCTTCCGCTAGTTTGATAAGCGCATAGAAACCCAAAACGCCCGCAATCACCCAATAGATCCAATCCGAAAAACGAGTATGCCGGTACATGATCACAATGAAGGTGAACGCAGCTATGCCGGGAACCAGGAACAAAATGATATCGAACCAGTCTTTCAGTGAACGATGATAATTGATTGTCGTTTTCCCGTTTTCTTGTTGGATAGTAAAATTGCCGATCTGCAAAATAGTCTGATTTTATTCTTTTCTTGTTTGCCACTGCTCGCCGTCAATCAATTTCTCCACCAGCAAATATAATTGTTGTAATCCTAGTGTGCCTGTTTGGCCGTAGTCATATACCTGTTTTGTTTTTCCATTGAGCCTGATTTCCGTTTCAATGCTTTGCTGGTCTGAGACTTCTACACGATATTCATAATTCAATTTATTCGGGTTGATATAGTTGACCAAATTGATGAACTCTTTATGTGAATCTGTGCTTAAGGTTGTCTGGAATTGCCCTATCCTTTTTAGATAGCCCTTGGCATGTAAAAAGGCTTTCCCATTGCCCAGGATAAACAGCTCAAACACTGGACAGGTGCCGCGGCAGGGTGAGGTTGTGAATTTGATATATTCGGGATCGATGGTTGAAGGGGCACTGTTGTACTCGATAAATCCCTGGAATTTATAGGTGATGGTGTCGGGCCCATCAGGGAACTGTGGCCCATCGGCTTTCTTATAGCCATTCTGTTTTTTGATAAATAGCAAAGGCAACGGACCGCTGGTGTCGATACCCATTATCCTTCTTTCTTGGTACCAGGAGCCGATGTATTGGAGATTGTACTGGTCATTCCCTTTGTCTACGATCGCGAAAACCTGCCTGTCATTGACAAGTAGATCTGTTGATCCATTTTTATCGATATCTATTTTCAGGAACTTGAATTGTAATTGGCCTGGAATATAATGTTTTGGGAAGAGACAGTTATGATTGGACAATGAGTCTGCAAAATGACTGATTTCTTCTTCAGTCCTCAATTCATCAATTCTATTGGCCATCGATAGCCGGGCACTAAAGAGAAATATCGATAAAAGAAGAATTCTCATAGTTGATTCGGTTGAAAATGTGATGGAAGCTCGTTTATGTCAGGATGCATAAGGGTATGCATTTTACATAAAAGGATCCCGATTATTTCAACTCTGTGCTGCTATAAGCATTATTGTCCTGGTCGAACCAACATATTTCCGATATTTTCTTGTCGGTGATGAGAATAGTATTCAGTCTTATTGCGGTGCCGCGAATGGAAATTTCATTTCCACCATCTTCTACGCTCAATTCCATGGAAAACATACTGTCGGCCATAGAATGGCATTTGAAAATATCTCCCGAGCCGGTACTGCGCCACTTGTAAATGATCTCAAAGGAATCATCGCTTAATAATTGTAAGATAATTTCCTGCTGAAACGAAGCAGGAAGATCCAACCCGATTTTTGGGGTTATCAGTTCAGATAATTCTTTGATAGGTCCTTCGTATCGAAACGTTACATTATTCCAAATGAGTGGCTTGTAATTTCCCAATGGTTTTTGGTCGCATTGGGCAGCCTCCCCTATTTCGTATAACCGTTTCAGTATTTTTTCATTGCTCCCGCCATATCTCAGACCTGAAATACAGGAAACCTGAATCGCGCTAATGGCTCTTTCAATTTCTTCTTCTGTTTCTGGTTGCTTTTTAAAATAGCAGTGACTGTATTCATTTTTGGAATGGCCTATTAGATCGGGGGCTTCTGCCTGTGGGGCGCCACAGGAAGTACACACTCCATCTTCAACGTAGAAATCGCCCGCGGCATTTTCATTGTAACGGTCTGGCATAGAGGAATACTGATCTTTAGTGGTAACAATTTAGAGAATAATCACCTGAGTGGGAAAATATTCCCGGATTACAAGAAATTCTTGCCTTTCCAAAATTAGTGCCGGGCAAAAAATAGACAAAATTTTACCGCAGGACTGCACTATATATCCAAAAAATAAATTTCCCGGTATTCCGCTACCACATTGATCTATACAAATTGTTAAAGCTGCCAGGTATTCTATACGACTCGTATGTTCCTCTTATAAATTCTCGTCACAGTACCGGTAGCTTTATTCCTCAACCATCATTCTATGTACATATATATTCAACAGGTTACCAGTGCGCTGCAAGTAAGCCTCCAGATCGGGTCCGGTATGTTCCTGTTGCGGGCGAAATATCCTTCAGAAAGGCCTCCTCCGCGGCCAATCCGCGGCTCCTCTGCGGGTAAAACTCCTGATCTCCGCGTGTATACCGCGGGCATGATGCGCACAAGCAAGGGATAAACATGCCAGGATCCGCGATTAAACCAAGTGGTTCAAGATCATTCCTCGTATTGCCTGAACGTTCCTGC
>JAGIAP010000449.1:4010-4330 GCA_017744805.1 Chitinophagaceae bacterium
AGCCCCTTCCCTCCGTCTATTAATCACTTAAAAACACAATAGTATGGCGAAGAAAAGGAAACGGAACGGGAAAAATGACCGTTCAAATAACCGGGTAAAGGAAAACAATACAGAATTTAGGAAAGCCATGAAGGCTGGCCAGTTGATCAGATATGCGTCCAGGCATTTGATAGCGAAGGCTTCACTCCCCAGCCTGTCTAAGATTAACCGGATGCAATCTGTGTTGATGCGCATCATCAAAACCGATGGTATAAGCGATCGCGGTTCCAGGGAGGTCTCCAAAGGTGATCTAAGCTTGTTCAGGGGTTTCGATATCAATG
>JAGIAP010000044.1 GCA_017744805.1 Chitinophagaceae bacterium
TTGGCAGAGGGGCCCTTCTCAGTGTTTTATTGATTACGTTATTGTCGTTCGGAAATAAGTTGACCGCGCAGGATGGACAGAAATTGTTCCAGGATAATTGCGCCACTTGTCACAGTGTGGTTAAAGACCTGACTGGCCCGGCGCTGAAGGGAGTTGAAGAACGTGTAAAAGATAAAAAACTTCTGCATGCATGGATCCGCAATAACCAGGCGGTGCTTGCATCAGGAGATAAATACTTCAACGATCTCTTTCAGAAATGGGGCAAAACTCCCATGAACGTATTCCCTGCGATGAGCGATGAAGAGATCGATGCTATCCTGAAATATGTTCGCGAGTACAAGGTGCCAACTCCCGTTGCCGGAGAAAAAGGACCTGCTACCGCTACAGCAGGTGAATCAGACAACGCTATCCTCTACGGCGTTCTTACCCTGATCCTCGCCGTTATTGCACTCATCATGCTCTTCGTTAACAGCAACCTGAAAAAGCTGGCTGACGACAAAGACGGACTTCCTTCCTACGAGCCTATTCCTTTCTACAGAAATAAAACCTATATCGCTCTCATCACTGTATTCCTTTTCGTGGTTGGCGGCTTCTTCGTTACCAAAGGTATGATCGGCCTCGACCGTAGAAAAGGTTACGAACCTGTACAACCGATATTCTACTCTCACAAAGTGCATGCCGGAACTAACCAGATCAACTGTCTGTATTGTCACGGTGGTGCTATGGAGAGCAAACAGGCATCCATCCCCTCAGTGAACGTTTGTATGAACTGTCACATGAGCATCAACGAATACACTGGTCCTGCTATCTATAAAGAAGACGGAACTGAAGTGAACGGAACTGCAGAGATTCAAAAGATCTACGCTGCTGCCGGATGGGATCCTGCCGCCAAAAAATATACCGGCAACACCAAGCCAGTTGAATGGGTTAAGATCCACAATCTTCCTGACCACGTATTCTTCAGCCATGCACAACACGTGAAGGCCGGCAAGGTACAATGTCAGACCTGCCATGGTGAGATCAACAATATGCATGAAGTAAAGCAATTTGCTGAGCTGAGCATGGGATGGTGCGTGAACTGTCACCGCGAAACAAAGGTTGACTTTGTTGACAACAAGTTCTACAGCATCTATGAAAAGTATCACAACGAGATAAAGAATAAATCAAGAGACAGCGTGACTGTAAGTGATATCGGCGGTACCGAGTGTCAGAAATGTCACTATTAATCGTTAACGCCCCAATTACCAAATTTTTCAAACTGATATAAATGGCTAAAAAAAAGTACTGGCAGAGTTTCACAGAGCTCAATCACAGTGAGGCCCATCAAAAGTTGGCAGAGAACGAATTCAACGAGGATTTGCCGGTTCAAGATGCTGCAGACAATAACGGATTAGCCAATGGTTCTGCAACCCGTAGAGACTTTCTTAAATACTTAGGATTCAGCACAGCCGCCGCTATGGCTGCTGCCAGTTGCGAAGTTCCTGTAAGAAAAGCCGTTCCTTATGTGAACAGGCCACAGGATATCGTTCCGGGCGTTGCTGATTACTACGCTACTACCTATATAAGCGGTGGTGAAGCCATTCCCATCGTTGCCAAGGTTCGCGACGGAAGGCCTATCAAGATCGAGGGCAATACCCTCAGCAAGCACACCAAAGGAGCTACTACTGCAAGAGTGCAGGCCTCTGTGCTGGATCTCTATGATACCGCCCGTCTCCGCAACCCGGAAGCCAATAAAACCGCTGTTGCTTATGACGTGATCGATAAACAGATCACCGATGCACTGGCCGCCCTCAACGGTGCGCCCATTGTGCTCCTCACAGCAACCGTGAATTCTCCCACTACCAAACAGATCATCGGTGAATTCCTGGCCAAATACCCAGGTAGCCGCCATGTTCAATACGACGCCGTTTCATACAGTGGTATGATCCTGGCCAACGAAGCCACTTACGGCAAAAAAGGTATCCCTTCATATCAGTTTGAAAATGCAGATGTGATCGTGAGCCTTGGTGCAGACTTCCTCGCCACCTGGCTGAACCCCGTTGAATTCCAACGCGGATACAGTGCAAAAAGAAAGGTGAACGAAAAGAACCCCACACTCAGCAAACATTACCAGTTCGAAAGCATGGTATCCCTCACAGGTTCGAATGCTGATGAACGTTATACTCACCGCCCCTCTGAAATTGGTGTTGTTGCAACTGCCCTGCTCAGCGCTGTGAATGGTCAGGGTGCTGCCGGTGTAGAAGGGAACCTGAAGAAAGGCATCGAAGCTGCCGCTAAGGACCTGGCCGCCAACAAAGGCAAAGCACTGGTTGTAGCCGACAGCAACAATGTGAATATTCAGATCCTCGTGAACGCGATCAACGAAGCGATCGGCGCTAACGGAACTACCATCAACTGGGCTACTCCTGTTCTTGCTCACCAGGGCCTGGATAGCGAAATGGCTACCCTCGTTGCTGATATGGAAGCCGGAAAAGTAGGCGCCCTGCTGATCTCCGAAGTGAACCCCGCTTACGAATATTTCGATGGAGAGAAATTCAAGAAAGCCCTCGGCAAAGTGCCCGTTACCGTTTCCTTCAATGCGAAAATGGACGAAACTACCCAGGCTTGCAAATACTCCCTCCCTGCTCCTCACTTCCTCGAAAGCTGGGGCGATGCAGAATTCAAAGCTGGTCAGATCAGCATGATGCAGCCAACCATCAACCCGCTGTTCCAGACAAGACCTGTTCAGGACTCCCTCCTGAAATGGGCTGGCAACACAACAGCGTATGAGGTTTATTTCAAGAACTACTGGACTGCCAAGCTCGGCAGCACAGATACATACAATAAAGCCCTGCAGGACGGTATCATCGAAACCGAGATCGCTCCCGCCGGCGCTTCTTTCAACAGCGCTCCCGTTGCTGCCGCACAATCTGCTGCCGCAGGAATGAAGAAAGCCGAGAAAGTAGAAGTAGTGGTTTACCAAAAGGTTTCCATGGGCGATGGTAAGCAAGGCAACAACCCCTGGTTGCTCGAAATGCCTGATCCTATCACCCGCGTATCATGGGACAACTACGCTGTGATCTCTCCCGCCATGGCGAAAGAGATGTTCAAGATCGATATCAGCAACAGTGGCGGTGCAGATGATTATGAGGTGGAAGTGATGAAGCCCATGCTCACGCTCACCGTTGGCAAAACGAAAATGGATCTGCCAATCGTTGTTATCCCCGGTACACAAGTGAACACCATCGCTATCGCAGTTGGTTATGGCCGAGCGAAAGAGATCGGTAGAGCAGTAGTGGCCATCGGTGGTGATCCTGTAGGATTCAACGCATATCCATTACTGTCATATAATGGTACTACCGTTGAGTGGACAGCTACACAAGGTGTTTCTGTTGCCGACGCGAAGAAAAAATACAAGATCGCTCAAACCCAGAACCACAACAGCTACGAAGGTCGTCATGAAGTGGTGAAGGAAGTGACCCTCGATGAGTTCAAAAAGAACCCATCCATGATCCGTGATGCAAGAGCGAAAGAGCTGGCACCATGGGGCGGTCTTGAGAACTACGAGAAAGAAGGTACACTCTATCCCGTTCACGACCGTCCGGGTATCAAATGGGGTATGAGCATCGATCTCAATAGCTGTTACGGTTGCGGCGCCTGCGTGGTAGCTTGTAACGCTGAGAACAATATCCCTGTTGTAGGTAAACATGAAGTAGCGAGGTTCCACGATATGCACTGGTTGCGCATCGACCGTTATTTCAGCGGTAACCCCAACGATCCGGATAGCATCCAGACTGTATTCATGCCAATGTTGTGTCAGCACTGTGATAACGCTCCTTGTGAGAACGTTTGTCCGGTGGCAGCTACCAACCACAGCAGTGAAGGTCTGAACCAAATGACCTATAACCGTTGTATCGGTACAAGATATTGCGCCAATAACTGTCCGTTCAAAGTACGTCGCTTCAACTGGGCTGACTACACCGGAGCTGACAGCTTCAAAGACAACCAGCGCCCTCTCGTTGAAGAAGGCAAACTGGATGATGTGGTGCTGATGATGAACGATGAGCTCACCCGCATGGTACTGAACCCAGACGTTACTGTACGTAGCCGTGGTGTGATCGAAAAATGTTCTTTCTGCGTTCAGCGTCTGCAGGAAGGTAAACTGAAAGCGAAGAAAGCTGACCGTCCGCTGGAAGACAGCGATGTGAAAACAGCTTGTCAGCAAGCTTGTGCGGCTGATGCTATCGTATTCGGTAATGCCAACAATCCTGAGAGCGAAGTGAGCAAGGTGAGAAAAGAGAATGGTCTCCGTCTCTACCATGCTCTGGAGCAGATCCACGTAATGCCGAACATCAATTACCTGGCTAAAGTGCGTAACTCTAACGAGATCGCCAATGCCGGCCACCTGAGCGCTGAGGTATTCAAAAACGAAGAAGAAACGCCTGCGGCGGCTACTGAACATCATTCAGCGCACTAAGGGTTGTGAACAAGAATTTATTTTTTCAAGCTACATGCTAATAGCTTAAAGCTTATATCAAATGGCATCATTCAAGTACGAATCGCAAGTAAGAGCACCGTTGGTGGATGGTACAAAGGATTATCACCAGGTAACGGAAGATATTGTGCGTCCTATTGAAGCGCCGCCCAGCCGTGCATGGTGGATCGGTTTCATCATCTCAGTGGCATTGCTGATGTTCGGTGTGTATTCCATCTACCGTGAGGTTACTTACGGTGTGGGACAGTGGAACCTGCATAAGACCATCGGTTGGGGTTGGGACATCACCAACTTCGTATGGTGGGTAGGTATCGGTCACGCCGGTACGCTGATCTCCGCGATCCTCCTGCTGTTCCGTCAGGGATGGAGAACAGGTGTGAACCGCGCCGCTGAAGCGATGACCATCTTCGCCGTAATGTGTGCGGGTCAGTTCCCGATCTGGCATATGGGTCGTGTATGGATGGCCTTCTTCGTACTGCCTTACCCCAATACACGCGGACCACTCTGGGTTAACTTCAACTCTCCGCTGTTATGGGATGTATTTGCGATCTCTACTTATTTCACTGTATCACTGTTGTTCTGGTACTCAGGTCTGATCCCCGACTTCGCTACTATCCGTGACCGCGCCAAGCTGAAATGGAGAAAGCTGATGTATGGTCTGCTGGCCTTCGGTTGGACAGGTTCTGCCAAGCACTGGCAGCGTCATGAGGCCCTCTCCCTGGTACTGGCTGGTTTGAGTACACCACTCGTACTGTCTGTACACACGGTGGTATCTTTCGACTTCGCCACCTCAGTGATCCCCGGATGGCATACTACCATCTTCCCGCCTTACTTCGTTGCGGGTGCCATCTTCTCTGGTTTCGCCATGGTGCAAACACTGCTCCTTGTAACCAGGAAAGTACTGGCCCTCGAAGATTATATCACTATGGAGCATATCGAAGTGATGAACAAGGTTATCGTACTCACCGGTTCTATCGTGGGTATCGCCTACCTCACAGAGCTGTTCATTGCATGGTATGGTCAGAACCCATATGAGAACTACGCGTTCATGAAGAACAGGGTGGATGTGTTCAGTCCCTACGGCTGGAGCTACTGGCTGATGATGGGCTGTAACGTACTCTCTCCCCAGATCTTCTGGTTCCGTAAGCTCAGAAGGAATATCGTGGTTACCTTCTTCATGTCTGTGATCGTGAATATCGGTATGTGGTTCGAGCGTTTTGTGATCATCGTTACTTCCATCTATCGCGACTATATTCCAAGTAGCTGGGCCGTTTACTATCGCCCCACTATCTGGGAAGTTGGTTTCTACCTCGGAACCTTCGGATTGTTCTTCACCTGCTACTTCCTGTTCAGCAAATTCTTCCCTGTAATTGCTGTAGCTGAGATCAAGCATATCCTGAAGAAATCCGGCGAAAGCTACAAGAAAGATATGGGCAAGGTGGAAAACGAGAGCGTTGACCAGTTGTATCATGAAGTACACGCTGCACATGCACATCACTAATTGAATTAAACTTATACAAATCGCTATATGGCTGTTAAAAAATTTGTAGTCGGTTGCTTTGATGAAGAAGAGGCGGTATTTGACGCCGTGAAAAAAGTTCGCAAGTCTGGATATAAACTCCATGATGTTTATTCACCCTTGCCGATCCACGGGCTCGATAAGGCCATGGGCCTGCGTGATACCAGCATTCATACTGCAGGTTTCATCTACGGTATCACCGGTACTACCATCGCATTGAGCTGCATTTCCTGGATCTTCACCAAAGATTGGCCCCTGAACATTGGTGGTAAGCCTCACTTCGCTTTACCAGCGTGGATCCCCATCATGTTCGAGTTCACTGTATTGTGCGCAGCCGTGGGCATGGTGCTCACTTTCTGCTACCTCTGCCAACTGGCCCCCTTTGTGAAGAAACACCACTTCCATCCCAGGGCTACTGACGACAAAATGGTGATGGTAATTGAAGTAACCCCTAAGAATGACGCTGCCGAGATCAGCTCGTTCATGAACAGCCTCGGCGCTGCTGAAGTGAATACACAAATCGCAGAGACCGGCTGGTGGATTGGTCGTTACGACAAAGAGCAAAAGTTATACGCAGACGAAACCGTTTCAGCATAATTGAATATTGAAGCACGATGAAAAAATTATCGATCATAGCTGTTTTTGTTTTGGCCATTGTAGCCTTGAGTTGTAGTGATACGAGCAGGGAACCTGGTAGGGCTTACATGCCGGACATGGCATATAGCAGGGCGATTGAAAGCTATACCCCGCTTGATACATTCAAGTCGCTGGGCATTAACTACAACGCCAAACCTGTACCTGGAACTATCAAAAGAGGCGAGCTCTTCCCTTTCCCGCTGACGCAGGACAAACAGGGAGATACTGCCAACTATGCAGCATCCAAACAGGTGCCTAATCCCATCACGGCTATGACGCCCGAGCAGCATAAAGAAGCTGAGCGCCTCTACCTGGTGAACTGTGGTATCTGCCATGGTACCGCCCTGGATGGAAATGGCGTGCTTCATAAAAGAAGCGATGGCACAGACGGCCCTTATGCCGCTGCTCCTGCCAATCTCGTGAGTGGCGCCAATTATGTGAAAATGCCTGCCGGTCAGATGATGTACTCCGTTACCTACGGAAAGAACCTGATGGGTAGCTATGCTTCACAGCTCAGCACTACACAGCGCTGGATGGTGATCGCCTATGTGAAGGCAAAACAGGCTGAAGCCAATGGCGGTGGCGCTTCCGAAGCGAAACCTGCAACTGATTCAACTGCAAAAAAATAACTGAGAAGACACATTGAAATTATAAACTGTTGACAATGGCTATTAAAGAATTTTTTGAGATACCGAAGCGATACAGAACCTGGTCGTTAGCCCTGATGGGAGTTGGTGTGCTGTCGGTGATTATCGGTTTCTTCCTCTATGGAACCAGCGAGCATCCTGACAGGTTTTGGGCCGCCCTGTTGCAGAATAGCGTCTACTTTTTATTGGTAGTAAATGCGTCTATGTTCTTCATCTGCGCAACTACACTCGCATGGGGTAGCTGGCAGTTGACCTTCTCAAGAGTAACTGAAGCCATTTCCACGGCAGTAATTCCTATCGGTATCATTACCGCTATCATTCTTATCTGCCTGGTAACTATACCGGATATCCATATCTACCACTGGCTCCATCCTCATGGAGACAAGATCCTGGAAGGTAAATCCGGGTTCCTCAACAAAGGATTTTTCCTGGTGTATACAGCCCTCACACTGGTTGGCTGGATCGCACTCGGGGCCAAAATGCGTAAACTGTCACGCAGCCTGGATGAAAATCCACTGCCTTCTACAGAATCTGCACGCAAATGGTTGTTCAAGAATACCGTTTGGGCTGCCGTATTCATCGTATGGTTCTCCCTCACTGTAATGAGCGTAGTTCCCTGGTTATGGCTGATGAGCATCGATGCTCACTGGTACTCTACCATGTATAGCTGGTATACTTTCGCCAGCACCTTCGTGGCAGGTATTGCACTGCTCTCCCTGTTCGTGGTTTACCTCAAGAACCAGAACTATCTGCAATATACAAACGAAGAGCACCTTCATGACCTGGGTAAATTCATGTTCGCCTTCTCCATCTTCTGGACCTACCTCTGGTTTGCCCAGTACATGCTGATCTGGTATGCGAACATCCCTGAAGAAACAGTTTATTTCCGCTCACGTATCACTACTGATCATGAGAGCGGTGCTTATACAGGTATTTTCTGGTTCAGCTTCGTGATCAACTTCCTGGCGCCATTCCTGATCCTGATGACACGCGGATCAAAAAGGAATTACACCACTGTTGCCATGCTGGCAATCGTGATCCTGGTTGGTCACTGGTTCGACTTCTATCAGATGGTATTCGCCAGCGTAATGAAAGAGCATGTAACACTCAACCTGTTCGACTTCGGTGTTGCAGCCGGCTTCGTTGGTCTGATCATGTTCTCGGTTGGCAGAGCGTTGAGCAAAGCTCCGATGGCAGGCAGGAATCACCCGCTGTTGAAGGAAAGTATCATACACCATACCTGATCTGAAAACCGTGTGTATAGTTCAAGACGTAAAACTTGTTTGTTCGAATAAAATTTATTGATAGATCATGACAACTACCGGAATATTTCTTTTAACGATCCTTGCACTGGGCTTCCTGATTACGTTTCAGATTGCCAAGGCCAGCGAGTATGTTTCTGTGCTGAAAGGCGAGAAGAAAGCTTTCGAGCAAAGTAATAAGGTCAATGCATTTCTGATGGTGGTATTCCTGGTATTGGGCCTTCTCGGCGTATGGTGGTGTAACCACCTGCTGTTCGGCAAAACACTGTTGGCTCACCCCTCCGCTTCTGACCATGGTGAGAATATCGACAGGATGCTTTACATTACCATCGCTATCTGTGGTATCGTATTCATCATAACGCAGATCCTCCTGTTCTGGTTCGCTTATAAATATCAGTACAGCGCAAAAAGAAAAGCGTTCTACTATCCACATAACAACAAACTGGAGATCCTCTGGACAACCGTTCCTGCCATCACCCTTTGTATCCTGGTAGGTTTTGGTCTCTACTACTGGTTCCGTATCACCGGTGACGCTCCCAAAGACTCACTGGTTGTTGAGATCACCGGTAAACAATTCGGTTGGATCTATCGCTACCCGGGTCAGGACAATACCTTCGGTAAGAAATACTTCCGTATGATCGACGAAGGTAAAGGCAACCAGCTTGGTCTGAACTGGCTCGATACTACGATCGTTAAGAAAAATCATAACAACGAAGTGGCGGGCTCCATCGATGTGAAAGCCGACCCTGCCAGCTTTGACGATATCGTTACCAACGAAGCAATCTACGTGGTGGAAGGTGAGCCGGTGAAACTGGTGATCAACTCCCGCGATGTGGTGCACGATGTAGGTCTTTCTCATTTCCGTTTGAAAATGGATGCTGTACCGGGCACTCCCACCACCCTGTGGTTCACGCCCCTGTACACTACAGCTAAAATGAAAGAGATGACCGGCAATCCCAAATTCGAGTATGAGATCTCCTGTGATCAGATGTGTGGTAACGGTCACTACTCTATGAAAGGATTGATTAAAGTGGTTACCAAAGAAGAATTCATTCTCTGGAAAGCCAAACAAAAGCCTGCTTATGCAGTAGCGCACCCTGCTCCTGAATCGGCAGCGCCGGCCCCTGCAGCCGCTGACAGCACCAATAAAGCAACAACATCCGTTGCCAAAGAAGTGAAGCCAGTAGCTATCGCAGCAGCCAAACCGTAACGAAAACAGTTTTGAATACCCGATTATAAAAAAGAATATCATGAGCAACGAAGCAGCACTGCACGGCCATTCTGAGGTAGCCCATTCTCATGAAGTGCATCATGGTGATGATCACGGTCATCATCATAAGGAAACGTTCATTACCAAATACGTTTTCAGTCAGGATCATAAAATGATCGCGAAACAGTTCCTGATCACAGGGATGATATGGGCGATACTCGGAGGTCTGATGTCAGTATTGTTCCGTTTGCAGTTGGGTTATCCTGACCAGTCTTTCCCCTGGCTGGAGGATATCCTGGGCAGATGGGCGAAGGGCGGTCATATTTCCGCTGAAAATTATTACGCACTGGTAACGATGCACGGAACCGTTCTCGTGTTCTTCGTATTGACCGGTGGATTGAGCGGTACATTCGCCAACTTCCTTATTCCTCTGCAGATCGGAGCCCGCGATATGGCTTCTCCCATGATGAATATGCTCAGCTACTGGTTCTTCTTTGGCGGTAGCGTGGTGATGCTGTCCTCTCTCTTCATCCAAACCGGACCTTTCTCCGGTGGTTGGACGGCCTATCCGCCATTGAGCGCCTTAGGAAGTGCATCTCCAGGTTCCAAAACGGGTATGGACCTGTGGATCATAGCCATGGCTATGTTCGTTATCTCTTCACTGCTCGGTGGTTTGAACTATGTATCAACCGTACTGAACATGCGTACAAAGGGTATGAGCATGACCAAGATGCCACTTACCATGTGGGCGCTGTTCTTCACAGCCGTACTCGGTATCCTGTCTTTCCCTGTACTGCTCTCCGGTTTCGTACTGCTACTGTTCGACCGCCATGCAGGTACCAGCTTCTACCTCTCCGACATTTACATCACGGGTGTAGGCGCCCTCCCCAACGAAGGTGGTAGCGCTATCCTGTACCAGCACTTGTTCTGGTTCCTGGGTCACCCCGAAGTATATATTATCTTGTTACCAGCCATGGGTATTGCATCGGAAGTACTTTCCGTGAATAGCCGCAAACCAATCTTCGGTTATATGGCGATGGTAGGCTCCATGTTCGCCATCACTATCCTGGCGTTCCTCGTATGGGCACACCATATGTTCGTGACCGGTCTGAATCCGTTCCTCGGTTCGGTATTCGTACTGTTGACCCTGCTGATCGCGGTACCTTCCGCCATCAAAGTGTTCAACTGGCTCACCACTATCTGGAAAGCGAATATCCGCTTCACTCCGGGTATGATGTTCGCCATCGGTTTCGTGAGCCTCTTCATCTCCGGTGGTCTTACAGGTATCTTCCTCGGTAACTCTACCCTGGATATCCACCTGCACGATACTTATTTCGTGATCGCGCACTTCCACATCGTAATGGGTGTGTCTGCCTTCTTCGGAATGTTTGCAGGCGTGTATCACTGGTTCCCTAAAATGTATGGACGTTTCATGAACAATACCATGGCGTACATCCACTTCTGGGTTACCCTGATCGGCGCTTACCTGATCTTCTGGCCAATGCACTACGAAGGCTTGGCAGGTATGCCCCGCCGTTACTGGGATTATAGTATCTGGGAATCATTCAAACAATTCAGTGAACTGAATAAATTCATCTCTACTGTTGCGATCATCGTATTCGCCGCTCAGTTGATGTTCGTGTTCAACTTCTTCTACTCTATTTTCAAGGGAAGAAAAGTGACCGTTCAAAACCCATGGGGCGCTACAACCCTCGAGTGGACTGCTCCGATCCGTCCTGGCCACGGTAACTGGCCTGGTGAGATCCCTGAAGTTCATCGCTGGGCGTATGATTACAGCAAAGATGGAAGGGATTTCATTCCGCAGACAGAGCCTGTCGGCGCGGATGAGAGCAAGCATCACTAAGCAATGTATGATTGCCGGATGAGTGCTCCTCATTCGGTGGTCTTCTAAAATATTCATAACTGATGACGACGCAGGATACCGTGAAGCAACACAGCTCTTTTTCATTCGCTGGCAAAGTGCGTGACTACATGGCGCTGATCAAGTTCAGCCTGAGCTTCATGGTAGTGTTCTCTTCCGTGATCAGTTATTTGCTGGCTCCAACAGTTGTACAGTTGAACTGGAGCATGGTTATCTTACTCTTCGTAGCTGGTATGCTGATAACAGGCAGTGCCAATGCGGTGAACCAGGTGGTGGAGAAAGATACCGATGCCATGATGAAGCGTACAGCAAAAAGACCGGTAGCTTCCGGCCGGATGTCGACCGCTGAAGGATGGGCTTTCGCCATCATCACGCTGGCCATCGGACTGGGAATACTGGGATGGTTCTTTAACATTTTGTCGGCCGTAGTGGCACTGGTAAGTTGGTTCATCTATGCCTTCATGTACACGCCTCTCAAAAAGGTCAGCTCAGTGGCTGTTCTGCTGGGAGCCGTACCGGGAGCGCTTCCCTGCCTTATCGGCTGGGCAGCAGGTGAAGATAAACTGAGTGCTGGTGGATGGGTGCTTTTCGCTATTCAGTTCTTCTGGCAGTTCCCGCATTTCTGGGCTATCGCCTGGTTAGCGCATAAGGATTACAGTAATGCCGGATTCAAACTATTGCCTTCAACAGAAGGCCCCGGAAAGTTCTCCGCCATTCAGTCCATCGTGTATTCGCTGGTGCTGATCCCTATCGGGGTATTGCCATACCTGGCCAATATCAGCGGCATGGTGAGCCTCTGGATCATATTTGCCGCCAATCTGTTTATGGTGTGGCAAAGTATACGGCTGTATCGTGAGATGGAAGCAAAAGCTGCAAGGAGAGTGATGTTCAGCAGTTATATTTACCTGCCGATAGTGTTCCTGGCTATGTTGGCAGACAAACTATAAAAAACGGAAAATGGAGATGGTGAGTGCGCAGAGACAAAAAGTACATCCCCACAAGTTCACCTTGTGGATTGCCATAGGCAGTATCATTATGATGTTCGCCGGTTTGACCAGTGCATACATTGTGAAGGGTAGCTTACCCGGATGGTCAACCGTAGAAATGCCGAAGATCTTTTTTTATTCAACAGGTGTAATGCTGCTCAGCAGCTTTACAGTGCAGTTTGCCCTGAAATCATTCAAGGAGCGTAAGATGAACCTTTATCGCAGGCTGCTTACCTTAACAGCAGTGCTCGGTATCTTGTTCATCGTATTACAGGTAATGGGCTTTGAGCAACTGACCGCATCAGGGGTTTTCCTTAGCGGCAGTACCGGGGCCGGTCAATTCCTGTATGTCATTTTCGGCCTGCATGCCGTGCACGTTCTGGGTGGCGCTGTTGCGCTCCTGGTAATGTTCTTCAAGGCATTCAGCCGTAAGTTCAGGAACTACAATGCAGTACCGGTGGAAGTGATCAGCACCTACTGGCATTTTGTAGATGTTCTGTGGCTGTACCTGTTCATATTTTTCCTGATCAAACGTTAACAGTAACCAAGCATATCATTTTAAATTTCTAATACAGTAACATGGCACAAACAGCAGTAGCAGGTAAGCAAAGATGGTGGGAAGGGGGAAAGAGTCCCTTCAACGTGGAGTATGGGAAGCTGATGATGTGGTATTTCCTGATGAGCGATGCTTTTACCTTTGGTGCATTCCTGATCTCTTACGGTACCGTCCGCTTTGCAAGCAACGGCTGGCCTGACCCTAACCAGGTTTTCTCTTCAGTTCCTTTTATGGGTCATGCTCATATGCCTCTGGTGTTTGTGAGTATCATGACCTTCATCCTGATCGCTTCTTCCGTTACCATGGTACTGGCTGTAGGCGAAGGACATAACAATAACAGGAAAGGTGTTATCAAGTATATGATCCTGACCATCATCGGTGGTCTGATGTTCCTGGGTTGCCAGGCATGGGAGTGGTTCCACCTGCATGAGCAAGGTGCCTGGTGGGGAAAGAACCCGTTCCTGACCTTCAACGGAACTGAGGCTTCTACCAATTTCACCAACTTCTTCTTCACCATCACTGGTTTCCACGGATTCCACGTATTCTCCGGTGTGATCATCAACATCATCATGCTGATCATGACCATCAGGGGAGTATTCGACAGAAGAGGTCATTACCTCATGATCGAGAAAGCTGGTCTGTACTGGCACTTCGTAGACCTGGTATGGGTATTCGTATTCACCTGCTTCTACCTGTTCTAAACAACATTGATCAAACTACAACTGTAAAAAGATATTATGGAAACTTACGAAAGCGTAAAGCAATCCCATGCGGATGGAGACGGACACGGATTTGACAAAGCAGCAGTTTGGCGCACATTCTGGATCCTGCTGGTGATCACCGTTGTAGAACTGGTAGTGGGTATGTTCATCGCCCCTCACTTCCACCCATACAAATTGTGGTTCAATATCCTGTATATCATCTTCACCCTCGCAAAAGCGTTCTACATCATTGCAGAATTCATGCACCTGGGCCATGAGATCAAGAACCTGGTTATGACCATTGCAGTACCTGCATTGCTGTTCATTTGGTTCATCACGGCCTTCCTCTGGGATGGTAACTCATATAAGAACCTGCGTAATACATACGATCCGTATTATCACGAGCGTACCACCACACCGGTGAAAGGCCATACGCCTGATCACGGTCATGAGGCTGAAAAGCCGGGTGCGATCCACTAAACATATTGAAATTGATTCCATAAACGGGCATGCCTCCAAAAGGTATGCCCGTTGTCTTTTCAGACATTTCCAATATCGTTGCAACGCTGTGTTTTAGCTTAATTTAAATCTCCTGAAAGCCATATTGCATCGGTTATGGTGGTACCTTTGCGCAACTAAATGAAATAAGGTGAGTCAGAAAGCCCTCTTAGCATTGTGTGTTGCTCTCCTGCTACCCGTAGCCAGTTATTTCCTGGTGAAGACCATCAGCAAGGACAGCCTCCGGATGCCCAAACATTTTTATTTCGACGACACGAAGGATACCATCATCAAAGGCAAGCTCCACCAGGATACCATCTGGCATAAAGTGGGCAATTTTGAGCTGACCAACCAGTTGGGGAATAAAGTAACGATGGATGAGTTGCGCGGCCGCATCGTGATCGCCAATTTCTTCTTTACCCGCTGCCCATCCATCTGCCCGGGGCTTACACGCAATATGAAGATGATCCAGGATGGCCTCAAATTCAAGGATATTACCAAACGCATCGATACTACCTTCGTTCAATTGCTCTCGTTCAGTGTAGACCCAGAGCGGGACTCAGTGCCTGTATTGAAGAAGTATGCAGACAGGTACGGCGTCAATCATGATATGTGGTGGATGGTCACAGGGCCCAAGAAAACCATCTACGATTATGCCCTGGATGAGCTGAAACTGGGACTGCAGGACGGAGGTACCGTAGACTCCGCATTCATCCATACCGAAAAATTTGTGTTGATCGATAAGTACGGCGTGGTGCGTGGTTACTACAATGGCCTGGACAGCGCTGCTTTGTCTACCCTTGCCGAAGATCTCACCCTGCTGATGCTGGAAAAAGATAAGCAGGAATCATCACCTGTGCTGGCAAAACTGCTCGGCCTCTGGCCCGTATACCTGATCGCCCTGATACTGCTGGCCATTTTTATCAGAATCACGCGCAAACCGCGTACAACCTCAAAAGCCTGATCATGCTGCAACCTGTATTACAAAAGAATGATAAGAAAGCGAAAACCCTGATACTGGTATTTTCCGTGGTGGTATTCTTAGCCGTCGCTTCACTGGGAGGCATCCACCTGAAACTCGATCTGGGCTTTGATCCCCATATTTTTGCCACGGCCAATGCCGTTATCAATTCCATGGTCACCATTTTGCTGATCGCCGGATTTGTGGTGGTGAGGAAGGGAAATTACCTGCTGCACAAGAAGATCATGATGACGGCGATGGTGCTGTCTGTGTTGTTTCTTGTGTCTTATATCGCACATCACTTACTGGCTGGGGAAACAGTCTATGGAGACCTCGATCACAGTGGCGGAAAACTCTCAGAAGAAGAGAAGGCCGCGGCAGGCCCACTTCGAATAGTCTATTACGTTATACTGGCAACACATATTCCCCTGGCAGGGCTTATACTGCCTTTCATCCTGTTCACAGCCTACCGGGCTATGATAGCCGAATTTCCGGCGCATCAGAAACTGGCCCGTATCACCTGGCCTATCTGGCTCTATGTTGCCATCACAGGTGTGCTGGTTTACCTGATGATCAGTCCATACTATTAACAGTTCTCTTGAAAACCGCTTGCTTATGAATATTACAGGTATCATCCGCAAACTGAAATTTCAGCACAGTATATTCCTGGTATTGCTGATACTCGCCATAGTGGGCGCTTTCCTGTATACCGGAACTGCCTCCATAGTGGAAGATGAGCACCTGGAGCGGATGGGATCAGTAGTGGCCGTGATCATTTCCGTTGCCTGCCTGCTGGTAGGTTTCAACCTGTTCAAGCGAAAGATGATGGAAGCGCGGAATATGGAACCTGCCGAAAGCCGCGCCCGCAAGTATTTTATGGCTTGCATGATCTGGTGGAGCCTGATCTATCTGCCGGCCCTGATAGCACTGGCCCTCTTTGTGCTTACGGCCTATTATTCATTTGCAGCCCTGGCCGTTCTTCACTGGTTGATATTGCTGGCCTTTATGCCCAGAAAGGCCAATATCGTTGTTCTGCTCCGCCTTACAGATAAGGATCTGAATTGATCTATACAGATTTCTATTTAATAAACCATGGGAAAAAACCCGCGAAATTGCGTTTTTTTTCCCCTTGCTTGCATTGTATTCTCCATTAGTTTTGATCCAACAAATCCAAAAATGTAACTTAGGATCCGCCATAAACCTGTCTTATGAGAGTACGATACATTCTTCTACTGATGATTTTTTTGAAGGGCTTTTTTGCAGAAGCCCAGGACGGTAGTTCTACCCTCGACAGGGTGGCAAGCTTTCCCACCCGTTTCCTCGACAAGCTGAATAAGAAATCTGAAGATATAGAAGACAAGCTGATCTCCGGTTCTGAAAAGGCCCTGAAACGCCTTGCCAAACAGGAGAAAAAGATGAAGAGAAAACTGGCCCGTAAAGACTCTGCTGCTGCCGAACAATTATTCGGTAATGTAGATGAGCGTTACCAGCAACTACAGGCCAAACTGGAAGCACCAACACAACTCACACAAAGATCAGGGCAATACCTGCCCCACCTGGATACTTTAAAGACTTCATTGAACTTTCTCACGCAGAACAATGAATGGCTGGGAAAGAATGAAGAAGTGACCGGCAAAGTGAAAGAAGCATTGAGCTCAGTGAAAGGACTGGAAGGCAAACTCGATCAGGCTGCAGATGTAAAAAAATATCTCCGTGACCGGAAGGCCATGCTGAAAGAACAATTGAACCGGTTTGGCCTCACCAAAGAGCTGAAGAAATATAATCAACAGGCATATTATTATGCAGAGCAGGTCAATTCATATAAAGCGATGTTGGAAGACCCATCAAAGCTGGAACAAAAAGCCTTGGAGCTGGTGAAGAAGTTGCCTGCATTCCAGGATTTCTTCAAAAAGAATTCAGAGCTGGCCAGTCTGTTTCAATTGCAGGACAATTATGGATCCATGGCCAGTTTGGCCGGATTGCAGACCCGGAGCAGTGTACAGAACCTGATCCAGGACAGGCTTTCCTCGGCCGGGCCCAATGCCACAGCTATTCTTCAGCAGAATGTACAAGCGGCACAGGCCCAGTTGAGCAAATTGAAAGATAAGCTCAATGAGTTGGGAGGAATGGGGAATAGCGAAGGTGAGCTTCCGGACTTCAAGCCCAATAATCAAAAAACGAAATCCTTTCTTCAAAGGCTTGAATATGGTACCAACCTGCAAAGCCAGCGATCCAGTAATTTTTTTCCAACCACCACCGATGTAGGGCTTTCGGTTGGATACAAATTGAATGATAAGAGCATTATCGGTATCGGCGCCAGTTACAAAGTAGGATGGGGGCAGAATATCCGTAATGTCAATATCACCAGCGAAGGAGTAGGTTTCCGATCCTTTGCCGATTACAAGATCAAAGGAAGCTTCTTTGCCTCCGGAGGATTTGAATACAACTATCAACAACCTTTCAGTTCCGTTTCTGTGGTCAGGGATCTCGATGACTGGCAGAAGAGCGGATTGGTAGGGATCAGTAAGATATTATCGCTCAAGAGTAAGATGTTCAAGAAAACCAAAATGCAATTGCTCTGGGATTTTCTAAGTTACCAGCAACGCCCGCAAACCCAGCCTCTCAAGTTCAGGGTAGGCTATAATTTCTAACAAGCCATACTACCAGGTGTAACGGCATCGATGCATATCGATGACTGATAAGGATTGCTTTTTCATCAGTAAACATATCCCTATGAGTGAACGTAATATCATTTTTACGTACCAGGACCATTATGGCGATTATCATATGGAGACCATCAGGGCCTCCAGGGCCGGCACCTGTTACCGGATCGAAGGAATACCCCTGTTCACACCTGCAATTTCACGGGGTGATATCGTCTCCGCAATTGAAGAAGAAGATCAACTGCATTTCGAGATGGTGTTGGATTCTTCAGGTCATAGCACCATCCAGGTGGTCTTTTTCGATAACCGGTACCTGGAGACCGCCTTGAAGGACCTGGAGAATATGGGATGCAGTTGGGAAGCCAGCCGGGAGAAACGCCTGGTGGCGGTTGACGTTCCCGATGATGTGCAATATTCCCTGGTACTGCATTATTTCGAGGTAGGGGAAGAAGAGTCGAAATGGACCTATAAAGAATCCTGTTTATCGCATTACTAGGCTCTGATTGGAAGCGACCATTCTTGTCAAGATCAGGTTTTCTCATGGTGGTTAGGGCTCTGGGCAGTGGCATCAAATTGGTAAGGGGTGGTTAACAATGAGGAACTGTGGAAATAAGGTCGTAAATTGCGGCGGTTTCTACCCGGCCGCAAGCCCCAAATCACATTGCCCATGCAAAACAAGACGCTTATCAAAGCTTTATATCTTAGACAGGCAGTTACTCTCAGAAAGATCGCTACCCTATTCGTGCTGCTGATCATTGGTCAGGTTACCGTAATGGGCCAATCCAAATTCAGTATCAAAGGAATGTACCTGCAATGGGGTTATAATACAGAGTGGTTTACAAAGAGTGATATCCACTTCAAGGGTGCAGTGAACGGGATACCACACGACTTCACAGCCTATGGCGTAGAAGCCACCGACCGCAATGATATGGATGCGATCTTCAAGAAGCCGGTCCAGATCAGCGTTCCCCAATACAATTACCGTATCGGTTTCTATCTTAATGCAGCCAAAACCAAGGCCATCGAGATCAACTTCGATCACACGAAATATATCGCAAAGGATAATCAGCGTTTGCATGTGAAAGGAATGATCGGCGATAAATATATCGACCAGGATACATTGGTTACCAGCGATAAGCTCTTCTCTTTCGAGCATACCAATGGCGCCAATTTCTATCATATCAACTATGTTCAGTTCTGGCCTTTGAACAAGACCAATCGCAAGGCTGGCTATTTTGTTCCCATGCTGAAAGTGGGTGCTGGTTTCATGATCCCCAAAACGGATGTAACCATGTTTGGTAAACGTCTGGATAACAAATTCCACCTCGCAGGTTATATGGCAAGTGTGGAAGGAGGTATCAAATACTATATTGCCAGAAACTTCTTCTTCGAAGCCACTGCCAAAACCGGTTATGCAAAATATACCAATGCTCTCACTGTAGACGGAGGTAAGGCTAAGCATGCATTCGGTTATGCGGAAGTGATCGGCACCTTCGGCTACGATATCAACTGGTAATTATCTGAAGAGAAAGGGAGATCAGTCGCCCAGGTCCATCGGATCCCAGAATAATTTATTGAAGTCGACTACTTTGTCGTTCTTCACTTTCACGCCTTCTTTTTCCAGCAATTCCTGCATTTGGGTAGGAGTGGCGAAATGATGTTTGCCACTGAGCATACCGATCCGGTTCACCACCCGATGAGCGGGCACTTTGGGTTTTGCGCCTCCGGCGAGATTCATAGCCCAGCCCACCAGTCTGGAAGATGACCGCGCACCCAAACTGGCCGCAATAGCACCGTAGGAGGTTACACGGCCCTTCGGTATTTGCCGGGCCACATCAAACACCTGCTCGAAGAAGGTCTGATCCTTATAGCCTGATGGAGTAACAGTGTTGAGTTTTTCGGAGAAGGGACCTTTATTGGAAGATGATTTCTTAGTACTGCTGTTGTTTACGGCCCCTTTTGATCTTGCTGCTTTTGGTTTGGCTACAGGTTCCTTAGCCGAAGTTTTCTCCGGACCTTTTCTGGCAGGCTCAGTGGAGGCTTTACGTGAAGTTTTTACTTTCGGTGCTTTTCCTGCACGGGAAGCAGCGTTTTGGGTTTTCTTCGTTGGCGATACTGATTTAGCTGTTTTTCGTTTGGCCATGATCGTTACATTTTTGAAGCAACTCTGTACGGCGGGGCTCAGGTACATTCATATAATCGTACGGACAATGTTTGCAGCCATTCCCACAGCATCTTCCTCTTTCCAAATGAAATTTGGCAGTAAGCACCATATATCCCTGCTCGTTGAAATAGAAATCAACGCCTTCTATCAGATTCTTCTTCACTGAGCATTTCTTTTAAGGCTGCATCTTTGTCGGGTAATGTAGCGGCTGGTAATCGGAAGCTCAGATAATGGATCCGGTTGCTGCCGGCAATATCCAGGCTTTCATAATGGGTCTTGATCTTCAGTTCATCATTTATTTCATTTTCAGCAGCGTATACATCCTCCTTATCTTCCAATACTTCCAGCTCATAGAGATCGATCACCCATTTGGTGAACCGGTAGAGCGAAGGGGAGTCCGTTTTCAAATGCACAATGCCGTCCGGAGAAAGTATTTGCTGATACAGTCGTAAGAAGCGGGGGTGGGTCAGGCGCTTCTTTGCCCGGGAAGTACGTAACTGGGGGTCAGGAAAAGTGATCCAGATCTCACTCACTTCGCCCTTGTTGAAATGCATGGCGATCCGGTCGATCTGAGTGCGAAGGAAACCTACATTCACGAGCTTCTCATTCAGGGCTTTTTTGGCGCCAACCCAGATGCGGTTACCCTTGAGGTCCACTCCCAGGAAATTGCGATCAGCATACAGCCTTCCCAGGCCTACCGCATATTCGCCTTTTCCGCAGGCGAGCTCGAGGGTGATCGGATGATCGTTATGAAAGAATTCGCTCCATTTTCCCGCCATTCCTTCGGGGTTCTGCAATACATTCGGAAAAGTGAGGAGCTCTGCAAAGCGTACTAATTTTTTCTGTCCCATTATCCTGCAAATGTAGAACAAACAATTCTTTTAGGAACATCCAATAAGCCCCGGGCAATAGCCCTTCCATCAGCTCCGGGCCGCTTTCTTTCGATGCAACATTTACGGGAAACCCCCGACTTTCCCTTGCCCCTTCTTTTTATTCCTATCATTTATCCAAACAGGTTTGCCATGAGAAATTACCTGAAAACTGCCTGGCGGTATTTTTGTAAGCATCCCCGGTTCTCCCTGCTCAACCTGACAGGGCTGAGCGCTGGCCTGGCCTGCGTTTTCCTCATCGGGTGCTGGATCAGTCACGAAACCCGGACAGACCATTTCAATCAGCACGACACCCGGTTGTTCCAGGTGATGAAGAACAATATAAGTCCCGAAGGTATCACCACTACGGAGCATACTCCCGGAATGCTTGCTGCTGCGTTATTGCAGGAAATGCCGGAGGTTGAAAACGCTGTGTCCGTTGTACCTCCGTCAAAGGACAAACAAGGGATCATCAGCAGTGCCGGTAAAGAGCTGCGGGCAGCCCCTGCATTTTTGAGCCGGCAGTTCTTTGAGGTGTTCAACTTCCCGGTGGTACAAGGCAATAAGGCCAACCTGCTCAGGGAAAATAATGAAGTGGTTGTATCGGAGGAAATGGCCCATAAGCTATTTGCTACTGGAGATTGTATAGGAAGATCAATAGAGTTTACGCATAAGGATTTCAGTGGTACTTACCTGGTGACCGGTGTATTCCATAACCCTTCACAATCCACCATGCGGTTGGACATTGCATTCAACTATTCCCTGTATATCCTCAAAAACCAAAAGTTGCTCAATTGGGGAAACAGCGACCCAGCCACATTTGTATTGCTGAGAGATGGGACCAACCTCCCAAACTTCAATGCTAAAATAGAAAAACTGGTGCAGCAAAAGCGCCGGAATTCAACTTCCACGCTGTTTACACAGCAGTATTCTTCCAGGT
>JAGIAP010000450.1 GCA_017744805.1 Chitinophagaceae bacterium
CCCCTAAACTTATTCAACAAAATTTTATAACCACCGCAAGTCTATTTATGGAATTCTCGTCATAGATTGGTAAGAACGTTGCTTATGAGAAAGAAACCAGCAGGCTTCTGAGTTTCGGTAGCATATTTTTTGAAAATCTATTTCTCATAAAAAAATCCAGCTTATGCAACCGCTCCTTACTTCCTCTGAAAGTTTATTGACAGAATTTCATTTAAAAGTCTCAGAAGCACAATCTCAATTCTCCGATCCTTTACTGGGATCGGAAGCCGCCTTCAAAGTATGCGCTGAATACCTCAAAAAACTCAAAAGCCTTCTCCGGAAATTCAGGAACCTTCCCAGGGAACAAGAGATCTATTTCTTCAAAGAGATCAAGCCGATAGTAATGAGCGAATATATCTACCATGCGCTGGTGTATCGCCTCCATTATCACTGGCCCATGAGCAGCCAGAAAAATCAGCAATATTTCCTGGAAAGAATACTCAACAAGCTTGGACTATTCTTCGATAAATACCAAAAGTTCTACTGGTATTACCGGAGAAATAGCAGCCATCGGGATAATGTGTATTTCGTGCGCTGGCAGCGGGATCCAGAGCCATCCTTCGAATACGTTTTCTGCCATACAGACCCGAGTTTCAATAGCCCGAAAGACTTGCTTTTATCAAGAATAAAGGCTTGCATAAAATTTCAGGATTATTTGCGGGATCAATTACAACAAATTTCACCATCCAACTTCAATTATAAATCCAATAGTACCTCTCCTCTGGTTTGGAGCGAAAGCATAAGCGCTTTTGTAGAGCTTGTGTATGCTCTCTTCCTGAGTAATTCCGTAAATAATGGAAAAGCAGACATCAAAACCATTATTGCTGTATTGGGAAAGGCTTTAGGGATAGATCCTAAATACTATTACGATAGCTACCGATATATCAAAATGAGAAAACTAGATCCCGTTAGATACATGGACAAATTACGCTTCTGTCTGCATCAAGATATCTCCAAAGATCGAAATGATACCAATGCTTCTCCTCAAATAGAAATGTAAACACTTCGTTAAAGAAAGAAGAAATCTATCACGAGTCGGGAACGACTGTGGAAATGGATCGTTGCGAACATGCCAGCTTTGTGTTCACAACGATCTTTTTTTATGCGCAATTCTCAACATCATCAGCTCATCATATCGGCCACAACAGGCCGCAACCACGGTCTCACCACGGAATCACCACGGATGCGATACGGTGTTACCACGGCTGAACCACGGTGCAACCATATCCTCAACCCGGGCCAGGTACGTCCCCGATACGGAACAACCATAGACGCAGTTCGGGTAAACCACGGATACAATACGGGAAAAGCACGGAAAAGTACGGATCAACCACGGGAGCACCACGGAAAAACCACGGAAAACTCTGGTGCACTGCATGCCCGGTGCATACAGTACACTTCCCTCTTACGCATTCCAGGAATCATCATAGTTGAACCGGTCAACCATTTCTTCATTTCAAAATTTAGAATTATGTCAACAGAAAAATCAAAAAAGAGAAACTTCAAGCAAGCGATGAATGAACGTCCGATGAGACGGATGAATGAAAATACCGTAGAGTTTGGAGAAGCCAGCAGAGTAGGGCTGCTGATCAGAAATGCTTTCGGCCCAATGGTGAAAGCTACTTCTCCCAATAAATCGATAGCAGGCCGTATGCAAAAGCTGCTGCTGGGTATTCTTAAAACCGATATCTCCAGCATTCGCGGCCAACGACTGATCAGTAAAGGGGATCTGAGCATGTTGCTGCATTTCGATTTCAACGAAAAATCTCCGCTCTCCGGTACTTTTTACCCTTACCAGTTTACAACTGTAGACAGGGCAGCGGGCAAGTTTACCGTGAAGATCCCTCCATTTATTCCGGATTCCAGTGTGTCTGCACCACTGAGCAGCTCTCATTTCAGGCTCTGGATGGTAGGTGTGGAACTGGATCTGGAAAAAGAGACATTTTCTGTAAGCCAGGTAAGATCTACCTATCAACCATTGGATATGGTGGAAATCACCCTGCCTGACCTTGAAGCTCAATTCACGCCTGGAAGCAAACAGGCATTGATCCTGGCATTGAGCGTTGAGTTCTTTCAGGAGGTGAACGGAAATATGTACCAGATGAAAAATGATAATCTCATTCCGGTGAAAGTGCTTCATGCGGAAAGCGCGATTGTATAGTTCATCTCAGGTAAAATGGTTACAGGCTTTGATTAGTAGCTAATTCTATTTTTTCACCAAACACAAATCAAATGTGGGAAAAGATAAACAAGGTCTCGATACAGGTGATCGTAGCGATGATCTGCATCGTTTCCCTGAATGCTATCGGTTTCCTTCTTTTCTTCAAAGGTTTGCCGGAGCAGAATAAGGAGATAGCTACCTATTATATCGGCCAGTTGCAGGGCGCTATTGTAGCTGGCATATTCGGGTGGCTCTATAGAAATAACAATAAAAAATCTTCACAATGAAAAAGCTAATATTTATCGCAGCTATATCGGGGATGGTTGCCTGCAAAACTGTTCAGAAATCGATAGAAGAGCAGGTGGAAGCGACCCAAAGCAGTAGCACCAGTTCAATCGATATCCGGAATGACCAAACACTGGATCATTCCGAAGTAAAGCGAACTGATTGGGTTTCGTTTTCCAGTTCCGGAAATGGATTTGAACGGGTGATTGAAGAACAGGTTCTGGAATATGATAACCCGGATACCAGTGCGCCGATCAGCAACAGAGTGGTGCAGACCAACCGGGTTATCAAAGAGCGCGGTAATTCCAATGTCATTAATGTTCAGCAACAACAAAAACAGGATAGCCTGAAACAGAGCAGCAGTGGACAGGAAATAGTATCAGCTCAATCAAATTCAGATAGTACATCACTGAATGTGCAGGAAAAGAAAAATGTAAGAAGAACAGGAACGCCATGGTATGTATGGGGTGGAGGAGTAGTGGTGGTGTCGGCTGCACTGTGGTGGAAAGGAAAGAAACTCCGGATAGGGGTATCCGCTTCAAAAAAGTAAAAAAAATAAGTCATGAAAAACGAATTGATAACTCCCGCAATTTTCAGAATGATCTGCCGGAAGCAGGGTAGATCGGATCCTGAACTGATCAGCAACCTGATCAACACTATTTGCCCATTGTATGGAATGAGCAAATTGATACTGCATGAATTCCTTGCCAATGTGCTCTATGAATCCGATGAATTCACCCGGTATGAAGAAAATCTCCATTACTCAGCATCCAGGCTGGTTCAGGTATGGCCGCTGAGATTCAGGACCATTCAGGAAGCTCTGCCGTATGCTAATAATCCGCAAAAGCTGGCGGTAAAAGTGTACGGCGGTAGAATGGGAAATACCGACCCAATGGATGGTTGGGACTTCCGCGGATCGGGCCCTATTCAAATGACAGGAAAAGACAACTTCACTCAGTTTGCCAGTTGGATGGATAGAAAATTCAATATCACCCGCACTGAACGGGAATGGGCCCAACTATTAAGAAAAGACGATGAAGCCGGTCTGCACGCGGCCTGCTGGATATTCTCCATTGCAAAAGGGTTGAACGATGAAGCAATCAGGGATGAAATGAGATTTATTATCAAAAAGATCAATGGAGGATATAATGGATTGGATGAAAGGATGAAATATTATGAAGCGTGTAAAAGGTTTTTGAGGTAGAGGAAAGCCAGCTCTCAGGGGCTGGCTTTTTATTTAGTGTCTATTTTTTTGAAAGGAGTGATACTTTATTGCCTTCGGAATCTATGAAGGTGGCCATATACCCGATCACTTTGGATACGAAAGTTTTTGGGGTAATAATCACCCCACCTTCCTTTTCTACCCGGGCAAGTTCCTGGTCAATGCAATTGAGCTTTGAATCCAGGTAAACCATCACGTCGCTGGGAGTGATGATGTCCTTTGGCTGGTGGATAAGAGCCCCATTTCGGCCAGGTTGTTCCAGAGAATCGGGAAAACAAGCCATATCCACGCTACCGGTAGGGAAATCCAGCATTTTTCTGGATAATTTGATATTGAAAACGGATTCATAGAACTTTACAGCCCTTTCCATCATTTTTACCGGTATCTCAAACAAGAAGTTCAGGTTTTCTTTCATTACCAGGACGTTTGCCTGTTATGGCAGCAAATACGGTGCCATTGGAATTGGAGGAAAAATTATAAATTAGAGTTGTTAACTTGTTGAGGATTTACTACTTTTGCAGCCCTTGCAGGACCGGTAGCTCAGCTGGATAGAGCAGCTGCCTTCTAAGC
>JAGIAP010000451.1 GCA_017744805.1 Chitinophagaceae bacterium
TGTTCCAGGTGACCAGGTTGCCATCAGTGGTTGTCTCTTCCACGCGCAAACCGACCTGTAAGCTATATTTGCCGATTTGTTTCCTGCCGTTCACATATGCAGCATAGATATTTTCGTGATAGATGAAATGATTGGTCCGGCTACTATCTGTCTGCCACTGTGCTTTCCTCATTTCTTCCCATAACACATCATTGTCCGTTCTGGTGAAAGTGGATTTCAATCCCGCTTCAAAGCTGGCAAACTTGCTGGGTAGCGTATAATCGAGTGAAAGGGATTGTGCTTTGTTGGTGGCAGGTGATTGGTCCCGCAGATCGTAAGGGTTGGCAGATTCATTGCCCGCAGCGTTGTAGTAGCGGGTAATGAAATCATCATTCCATTTCTTTTCATACACGAAATGATCTGCATTGAAAATGAGTGAGGATCCTTTGGAATTGATATTCCATTTATAAAACAGGTTGAAGGAGGGAGTAGTAGTGCGTGAATAATTCTTTCGATCCGTTGTAACCATACTGTCGCCCACCATGGACCTGCTGAAAGATCCTGCATGGTTGATGGAGATACCTCCTTTTGCCATGAGACCGATACTATGTTTGGCATTGAAGGTATAATCCAGGCCAGCTTTCATATAATGATTATCGTACTCGTTCACCCGGTGTGTGTTCTCAGTCAGGTGAATGGAGGTCAGGTTCCTGTTGGTGAACGCATCGGAATAGCTTTGAGAATAACGGTAATCGTAGCTACCGTATGCATTCAGGCGCTCATTGCGGTAATTCAGGGTACCACCTGCATTGTAGCGTCCGTAGCGACCCGCACCTGTGCCGGCAGTGAAGGTACCATTGGTGCCGAATTTCTTGCTTTTGGTAGTGACGATATTGATCAGTGCACCGCCTGTGGCATCGTAGCGGGCAGGAGGGTTGGAGATCAACTCTACGGAAGCGATGGCATTGGCTGGCATATTGCTGAGCATATTGCGGAGCTCTTCTCCATCCAGGTTGGTAGGGCGCCCATCGATCAGCACCCTGATCTTTTTACCCCGGAAGGTGAACGCATCATTTTGTTCGAGGATACCAGGGCCGCGCATGATCACTTCCCAGGCATTGCCGCCGGCAGCGATGGGGCTTTCGGAAACATTCAGGATCACTTTATCGCCCTTCTGGGTAACGAAGGGTTTGGCGGCAGTAACAGTGACCGTACTGAGATTTTTAGCGATGGGTTGGGTAGTATCCTTTGTTTGTGCTTTTGCCAGGGTGAAGGAGAAAAGCAGGGCTAAACAGATGGTAGAGGTCCTCATGGTGGTTTGTTTTTGATGTTTGTGATTGATCATGAAGCAAACCTACATTGCAGTGGCAGCGTGGAAAAGCTGGCTTCGTCAAGATGGTACAACCGCTCTGCGAAATGAAAAATGCCTGATTTCGTCGAAGGAATTTCCGATCTTGTCGAAACAGCCCGTGACCAGCAATGTATTATTGTAGACTTGCTGATCAACATCAAATCCCAACATGAACGCAATCACCACTACAACCCAACGCAGCAGCAGGTTCCCGCTGGTATTCGAGCTTATGGTGTGGCTGATCTATGTATGCTTATACAAATATTCCGTTTTCCTTGACCAGGGTCATCTTCCCAATCCCCGGTACGAGGCCTTCCCCTGGCCACAACTGATTGTCTATGCCATTGCCATGACCCTGTACACGATCCCCTTCTACAGGTATATCGCTCCCAGGCTACTGCTGGCAAAGAGATATATCAGCCTGATGCTGGCCATCATCCTGTATTTCTGGATCGTATTGAAGCTCAATAACTGGTTGGTGACCTGGATCTTTCAATCCCTGCATACTACCGGGGATCTGTCTGTGTACTACCAGGGCCAGCACGAGATAGCGGCAAAGAAACTCCGTTTTCTCTTTGGCTGGGACCCTAATACTTTGCTCACAGACCTGCTGGCCTTCATGTCTGTTGCCTTCATGCGTTATGCATTTGAAAATGAAAAGAAGAAATTCCTGCTGGAAAAAGATAACCTGGTTTTGCAACTGGAAACCCTGAAATCACAGCTACATCCGCATTTCCTCTTCAATACCCTCAACAGCATCTACGGCATGAGCCTTATCGGCGATAAGGAAGCGCCTACTCAAATACTTCGCCTATCCGATATGATGCGCTATGTGCTGTACGATTGCCAACATCATTTTGTGCCACTGGAAAAAGACCTGGCATTCATCCGCAATTATGTAGCGATGGAGAAGACCCGCTACCCGGAGGCTGATATCGATTTTAATGTGAAAGGAAATGGCAATGGCCAGCAGGTGGTGCCGATGCTTTTCATCCAGTTCATCGAGAATAGTTTCAAACATGGCGCGCACAGGGTAACGGATAAAGGGTATATCCACGGTTCGCTGGAATTGCAGGAAGGTCGTTTACATTTTCACCTGGTGAATGATATGCTTCCCGATAACCTGCCATACGCAGCCGCATCCATGGCGGATCCCGGCCCCAACAGGGCCAGCTACGGAGGGATCGGCATTCAAAACGTACAGAAAAGACTGGAGCTGTTCTACCCCAACCGGCATAAAATGACGATCAAAAAAGAGCATGGCATTTACGAGGTAACAGTGGACATTTTGCTATCACCGGTTTCATAACTATATTGTATACCCGAACCCTCATTATGATCAAATGCCTTATTTGCGACGACGAGCTGATTGCCCACCAGATACTGGAGGCCTATATCCTGCAAACGCCCGGCCTGGTGCTGGTGGCTAAATGCCGCAATGCGCTGGAAGCCTTTGCCAAACTGGAAAAGCAAAGCGTGGATCTTATTTTCCTGGATATCGAAATGCCCCTGGTGAACGGCATCAATTTCCTCAGAACGCTCAATAATCCTCCGAAGGTGATCTTTACTACTGCCTATGCGGACCATGCACTGGAAAGCTATGAGCTCAATGCCGTGGATTACCTGTTGAAGCCTTTCTCGCCCGAGCGATTCGCTAAAGCCGTTGAAAAGGCCAGGGCCCTGATCGGTACTACAGTGGGCAACCAGGAGAAAGCCGGTGATGAAGGAGCACTGGTGATCAAAGAGAAGGATGGCCTCGTTCGGGTAAAGCACGATCAGATATTGTATATCGAGGCCTCGAAGGATTATATGAAGATCGTGACAGCAGGGAGGCCGTACCTGGTGCATATCACCATGAAGAAACTGGAGGAATCCTTACCACCGGAGCAATTCGTACGCACGCATAAATCCTATATGGTGGCGCTGAAAGCGATCCGGTTACTGAAGCCTGATGAGCTGGTGCTCACCAATAATGCCGTGATACCGGTAAGCATCAATTACAGGGAGGCAGTTACTGAGAAGTTCAAAGCCTGATCACCTGAAGATATCCAGCAGCCCGTCCGGGAGCTGTACATGAACTTCCTTTTTCTTTTTGTCCACTTTCAGCAGGGTTTCCTGGTGCATGGGGATCAGCGCTTCCTTGCCATCCAGGTCGATACGGCAAAGCATTTGGTGGGGTTGTTCTATCACTTCGAGGATCTCACCGATATCGGTGCCGTTATCGATGATATGGAATCCGAGGAAGGAGATGGGCGCCGTTTTGTTGGAGAACTGGAGAACGGTCTCTTCGGGTAGCCATACCTGTTTCTGGAGATAGTTGCGGGCTTCTTCTTTGGAGTTGATCCCTTCGAGCTTGATGAAGAGCTCGGTGTCATTCTTTACGCGAGTTTCTTCTACAAAATAAGGCAGCAGTTCATCACGCTTGAACTCGATGAAGATGGCCTGAACACCTTTGAGGGCGGTTTTCTGGCCCAAGTGATGGACCAGTACCAGTTCTCCTTTCACACCAAAGGTGGCTGCTAATTTTCCTATGCTATTGTATTTGGCCATAGTGTACGCGTGCAAGTTAGTGAGTAGTGACAAAAAATCCCGATGAAAGATTCACCGGGATTTAATAGGTTGATTCCATGCGCTAATTAAGATTCGCTTCTCTTAGGTCCGGTGGGAGCCATCGGACGGCGAGGGCGACGATCTCTGGCATTAGCTTCCTGGCGCTTTTTCAGTTGCGCCTCATGCTCTGAATGCCAAACCTGGAATTTCTCCATAGCAGCAGCATCATCGAACAGACCGAGCTTAACACCACGCAGCAGGTGTTTCAGGTAAAGCACTCCTTTGAAGGAAAGGATCCTGCGTACAGTATCTGTGGGCTGAGCACCTTTGTGCAGCCAATCCAATGCTTTCTGGCGATCCAGTTGCACTGAAGCAGGAACTGTAAGAGG
>JAGIAP010000452.1 GCA_017744805.1 Chitinophagaceae bacterium
ACAGCCAGGGTGCAATGCCAGGTTCGGGCAGGTTGGGGTCTGCCCCCCGGTCGAGCAAAATTTTTACGGTGGCCAAATGCCCCGCCCCTGCTGCATTACGCAGCGCATAACCGGAATAGTAAGAAATATAATGGGGAAGTTTTTTTACCAGTGAAGGATCTTCGTCAAGCAAGGCCTGCACTCTTCTGCCATCACCAAATTTCGCGGCTACGCTGATATCATAATCAGCTCCGTGAGCTATCAGGTAACCTGCGATCACACTATGATCCCGGATAGCCTCCGTGGGAAGATCGCGGTACCAGCTACGGTAATGATAATCACCGTTGGTTAGATCGAGCGGCCTGGCCCCATCAGGTCTTTTTGCATTGATGTCTGCTCCATGCTCCAGCAGGAAGCTGATCAGTGGCAGATTACGGGTGAGTACAGCCCAATGGATCGCCTGGTTTCCGAACCCATCCGCCAGTTTGAGAATAGCGGGCTGCTGCCTGACCATTTTTTGCAAGCGTACAAGATCGCCGGATCTGATGGTAGTAGCAATGGCATCGCCTTCCGGACAAATATGATATAATTCTTTCAGGAGCCTGGTTACATACGCAGCCATGGTATGATTACCTCTTTCTGAAGCAATGAGCGGCAGGCGACCGGGGTGAGAACCGGGATTGGGAGTATGTTTCAGGAAGAATTCTACGAGTGGCGGATGGTTTTCGCGGATAGCAAAATATATGGGAGTGTAATATTGATATGAACAGTGGATCAGTGAAGGATCCTGTTTCAGAAGTTGTTTGATGGAAGGCAGATCGCCGGTGATGGAGGCGCAAATCATTTGCCATATATCGGTGCCTCTACCGCCCCACCAGGGTTGCCATTGATCGGACCTGAGCTGATCGGGTTGCCGCATATTGGCGATGCGTGGATCCTGTTGCTGCATATAGTGTTTTTTGGATAAGGTGCAGTAATAATTTACGAAAAAAAGGGGAGAAAACGGGGACTGGCAGGGGCTAAATCCAACCTAACGGAGATACACATGCGATGCGTATCCGGCTATTCCCGCAACTGGAATAAATTTCGGGGAGAAGATGAAAACCCTGCCAGTTCATGGCTGCCGGAGAGGGCGTCCAAAAGCTTATCATGATGAACTTTCGGCAATTTATTACGCATTTAGCCCCTTACCGGCTATATTTGACATATAAAAAAGTAAAAAACTTACTTTTCCCCTTACTATTTTCTTGATTCCAATCAAGTTTTTGGAAGATTTTTCCAAAATGCATAGTTAAAGAAATAAATTGGGGTAATTTTTCAATGCTAAGTGAAAACACTTAGTTTGGTACAGGTTACAAGGTTAATTTTAAGGCTCAGCACTATTCTCCCCTTCTCCTATCTACGAGAGTTTCAATCTCTTAGGCGCAACATTGCGCATTACAAAATTGGGAATACTTAAATCTGGGCATTTTGAAATGCCGATAAGTCCTGTATACATACTATGTATTGGGATCGGGGTATGTAGATGAAATTCAGCCGGACAATTTTTCCACCAGATAAAAGATATTCTCAGAATGAAAAAGAAGATAGCACTGGAAGGCATCATATCACTTCTGATCTTGTTGTACCTCTACACTGGGCTTACCCAGTTATTATCATTCAAATTCTTTTACGGGAATATTTTCAATCAGCCCATCTTTCAATGGAGCAAACCGGTTTTGGTGTATGCCATTCCATTGTCGCAGCTATTGGTTGCCGTGGGATTGTTTTTTGAGAGAACGAGGAAACCTGCGCTCTGGGCTTCGTTGGGCTTATTGACGATGTTCACCGTTTATACCGTTTTGATTGTGATGAATGCGCTGGCCCGGGTGCCATGTACCTGTGGAGGCGTGATCAGTTCGTTCACCTGGCCGCAGCACCTCTTGTTCAATCTTTGTTTCCTGGTTTTGAATGTGATTGCACTGTTGTTGAAGAAACGGACATTCACTGGTCAGGAGCGTACGCATGCGGTGGCTTACTGATCATTTCTACATCCAATTATCCTGCCCGTCAACCATAGCTAACCATTTCCTCCTGATCATTTTCACGGAGGCTTTTATAATAAATATTACCTGACCCCATGGCATCTGATCCCAAACTAGGTTTAAGGCTAATCATCACTCCACTCATCTACCTATTGACCTTTACTGTTGCAGAAACTCAATTGAAACGACGTCTACTTCTATTACGGCGTTGAAAAACTGATTGCACGAACTCATTCCTGTTACAGGAAGCCAGAGGCTTTTTGTGATCAGGCAACTATATCCGGATACCTGGTAGGGTCATCGCCTGCAACCGCGCCAGGTTAGCCTCTCTCTGCAGGCCCAACAATTTTAAACTCAAAAACAATTTTATGAAAAAAATGAAACTGGTATTGCTCACAGTGGCTATCGTTACAGCAGTTACAGGCGCTTTTGCTGCAAAGAAGAAGTTTGATTGCTTTAATCAAACGCAGTATAAGGTTACAACACCTGGAAACTATGTTGAGGCAGGTCAATTTGGAGTCAACTATTATTGTGTAGGAGCAATTGGGACCTGCACCTATATCCAGAATCCAGTAACCGGCCAGTATGAGGCTTGCAGAGTTGGAATATGGTCTACAATTTAATCTTGTTCAAATAAATTTCATCCTCAAAATATCATAATGCCTTTACCAAGAGTCATTTACCCAAATGACTCTTTTTTTGCACCTATCTCTGTCAATAGAACTCCACATTTCGATTTATCAGTAATCCCTGCTATTACCTACCTTTCTCCATACATTAAACCAATATGGATCTCTATGAAAAAATTGAAAGTGGTATTGTTGATACCAGTTATTGTCATTTCTGTTTCAGCTTCGATTGCCAGTATGCCGCAGCCTTATTGTCTCCAACAGGAACAATACTTTAAGATCACAAGTCCCTGGGGATATTATTATTGCCCTGCAGGCCAATTTGGAATTGACTATGTATGCGGATACTCTTCTTTCACCACCTGCACTTACTACAAACCAACCGGAAGTGAAGTCTATATTCCATGTCAGCAAGGTCAATTCATGCCCTGGTACACATGGTAAATAAACGGGGAAATATTGTACAAGCACCAGAACCACTCTGGTGCTTTTGCGTTTTTATTGATTAATGTAAAGAAAACATTAGATCTTCTGATATTAGAAGGATCAAATTCTCTTCCATTCTCACATCGGCTTGGAGCCATCACCTCCACAAAATTTTTGGGATATTACAAAATGTCCTAAATTCATGTTTTCATAGGATAAGGTTTAATGGTTAATGGTATTTGATTAGTACAGTCCCCCCGCTTCTTCGGGGGGACTTGCATTTAACGAGGATTTTGTGGGATGCCGCCGAGGAGAATAACATCTGGCGGAATGGGAAGGATATATCTCGGGTCGCCAGGGTCAAGTGTGTAGGTAGTTCCTTTGATGACCCTTTTCAGTTGGATATTTGCGCCTTCTTTATTCAATCTCTTCAGATCCGCCCAACGAGTACCCCGGAAAACCAGTTCTTTTTTCCTTTCTTCAAGAATTATCTTCAATGCAGCATCACGCGTCAGAGCAATTCTATCTATATATGTTCCCCTGACCCATCTATTACGCAACAAAGTATTCAATACGCTCATCGCCTCTTGTAACTTATTGTTCCGAGCTAAACATTCAGCACGGATCAACATCACTTCATCAACAGCTAATCCTCCAAATGTCAATATCGTTCCGGTATAAGTGCCTTTAATATTCGGCAATCCACCATTGAGCTTGAAGAATATAGTTTTCCGTAAATCGTTGGATTGATAAGACCTGTACAAGGTTGAATCAATTATACATCCAGGTGAGCTCACTCCGATCACAACCTGAGAAGTGGATAATAGTCTGGCTTGATATAGCGTCTCATCATTTGTTGACTTGAACTGAAAAAATGCGCTCAAGTCAATAATATTATAATCTATCAATTTATTGTAATACTTTAAACAACTATCTGCTGCCTGAATAGCTTTATCGAAAGAACTAATGGCCAGATAAACCCTTGCCATTGCCGCAAAAGCTGCAGACTTAGAAGGTCTGTTCCTGTATTGATGTGAAAAAGAATCCTGCAATAACGTGGAAGCCTCACTTAAATCATTAATGATTTGATCGTAAGTTTCTTTCAGTGTTGCACGTTTGGATGGCTGATCAATTTGCGGGCTCAGCCGTATCGGGATTCCAAGGGTAGAACCGTTGCTTCCATCATACACATCTGAAAAA
>JAGIAP010000453.1 GCA_017744805.1 Chitinophagaceae bacterium
ATGCAGCGGGCGGTTCAGGTCGTAACTGGCTGTTCTTCGGAGAGCAGCATTTTGTAACGGATTTCCTGTACCAGACAGAGATCCAGAACTGGTTGCAAACAGGCACGCTCCAGAAACTGAGCCTGGCCTTCTCCCGCGACCAGCAATACAAGATCTATGTTCAGCACAGGATCCTCGAAGAGGGCAGGGAGCTTTGGAAATGGATCGAAAAAGGGGCCTATATCTATCTCTGCGGCACCCGAGATCCCATGAGTACCGATGTTGAATATGCATTGCTGCAGGTGATAGAGCGGTTTGGGGGAAGAGGTAGCAGGGATGCTATCAATTACCTGGAAGATCTAAAAGCCGCCGGCAGATTTTTGAAAGACGTTTACTAAAAAATTATGAGCACAACCAACCAAAATAATCTCTCTCCGGTAGAGCGGATCAAACAAAAAAGTGATGCGCTCCGCGGCTCGCTGAAGCAAAGCCTGCAAGACGCTGCTACCGGGGCACTGCGCGAAGATGACCAAAGCCTGGTGAAATTCCATGGCATGTACCAGCAGGACGACAGGGACCGTCGGGAAGAGCGTTCCGCCAAAAAACTGGAATGGCTTTATTCTTACATGATCCGGCTCAGGCTGCCCGGAGGATTCCTCAGCCCGCAACAATGGGAAGGATTGCATCATATTGCCGGAGATCATTCTACCGGCGTGATCAAGATCACTACCCGCCAAACGGTGCAACTCCATGGCATCCTGAAATCGCATGTAAAGCCCACTATCAAAGCTTTCAATACCCTGCAACTGGATTCCATCGCTGCCTGCGGCGATGTGAACAGGAATGTGGTCTGCAATGCACATCCCAAACAATCCATCCTGCACGATGAGATCTTCAGGTATGCCAGCAAGATCAGTCAAATGGCATTGCCCAAGACCCGCGCCTATTACGAAGTGTGGTTGGATGAACAACCGCTCCTGAACAAAGAGGAAGAAGTAGATCCTTTGTATCAGGAAAGGTACCTGCCCCGTAAGTTCAAGATCGGTATCGCCATTCCTCCATACAATGATGTGGATGTGTTCAGCAATGATATCGGCCTCATCGCGATAGTGGAAAACGATAAACTGATCGGTTTCAATATCGCGGCAGGTGGTGGCCTCAGCACCACACATGGTAATCCCAACACCTATGCCAGGCTGGCCACTGTACTGGGTTTTGTGGGTGGTGAAGAAAGAACGCTGAAAGCTGTTTACGAGATCATCACCATTCAAAGGGATTTCGGTAACCGTAGCGATCGCAAACAGGCACGGCTCAAATATACATTGGACAGAATGGGCGTAGAGGAGTTCAAGGCCGAATTGGAAAAACGTTGCGGCTTTGCACTGGAGCCTGAAAAGCCATATTCGCTTACTCAACGACGTGATGATTTTGGATGGTTACAGGACCATGAAGGGAAATGGAATTACACGGTGTTCGCGGAAAATGGGCGGGTACTGGATGACGAAAGAATTGCCCTCAAAACAGCCCTGCTGGAAGTGGCTAAAACAGGCGCCGCCAATTTCCGTTTCACCTGTAACCAGAATGTGATCCTCAGTGATATCCTGCCTGAGAACAGGCCGCAGGTAGAAGCGATCCTTCATAAGTTCGGTATCATCGGGCATACCGATAATGCAGGCGCGGTACGCAAGAGCGCTATTGCCTGCGTGGCTTTCAATACCTGCCCACTGGCCCTGGCCGAAGCGCAGCGCTACCTGCCCACCCTCATCACAAAGCTGGAACCTGTGCTGGAAAAATATGGATTGAGCGAGGAAGAGATCTCCCTCCGCATGACAGGCTGCCCCAACGGATGTGGAAGGCCCTATGCGGCTGAGATCGGATTGATAGGCACAGCATACGGACAATACAATTTGCATATCGGAGGCGATAGAAATGGATATCGTCTCAACAAAAAATACAAGGAAAATCTCGATGAGCCAGCCATTCTGAAAGAACTGGATTCCCTGTTGGGCATTTACAGTCAGCAAAGGAATGATGGCGAAACTTTCGGAGATTTTGCCGTTCGCAACAACTGGGTATAAAATATTACAATGAGCGAATCAACATCCATCAAGGATCAACTGCCTTCAACGGCTGCAGCCAGTGAAAGCAATCATCTTTTTCCCGTTTTCCTGAAACTGGACACATTGCGTGTGCTTTTGGTAGGTGCCGGGAATGTAGGGCTGGAGAAGCTTTCAGCCATGCTGGAAAATGCACCGGATGCCCTGGTGACTGTAGTGGCGCCCACCATCGGTGAACTGGTGAGGAACCTGGCGGCCCGTCATCCGCGAGTAGTACTGCAGGAGAGGAATTTCGAGCTCACAGACCTGGAGGCCAAAGACCTGGTGATAGTTGCCATCAATAATAAGGAGATCAGCAGGAATATCTATGAAGCCTCACGCTCTTACAACCTGCTGATCAATGTAGCAGATACGCCCGATCTCTGTGATTTCTACCTGAGCTCCATTGTGAAAAAAGGCCAACTGAAGATCGCGATCTCTACAAATGGTAAGTCGCCCACAGCAGCCAAACGGATCAAGGAAGTGCTGAACCATGCGCTGCCCGAAGAATTGAATGATGTGCTCAATAACCTGAATGCTGTCAGAAGCAAGCTCAACGGGAATTTTGCAGAGAAAGTGATGAAGCTGAATGAGCTCACGAAGATATTGGTGGAAGAGGGAAGTGAGAAAGACCGTAAATGGAGAAAGATCGCTACGCGATCGCTCCAGGTATTTGCATTGATGCTGATCGGTCATTTCATTTTCAGTTATGTTCCCTGGAAAGGTATGCTGGATGGAACTGTGGATCTCTATAGGGCCCTGGAGCCTAATTTCCCCATCATGTTGCTGGCGGGTTTCCTGGCGCAGCTTGTGGATGGCGCATTGGGCATGGGTTACGGCGTTACCAGCGCCACTATCCTGCTTTCGGCGGGTGTCAATCCCGCTGCTATTTCCGGCAGTATCCATACGGCTGAAATGTTTGCCAGCGGGGCTTCCGGTTATAGTCATTATAAGTTCGGTAATGTAAACAAGAAATTATTCAAGGCATTGCTGATCCCCGGCGTCATCGGTGCCGTACTGGGCGCTGTGCTGCTCATTTACATGGGCGATAAGTATGGCAATTATATTCGTCCCGTAATGGCTGCTTACACCCTAATCCTGGGTGTGAGGATCTTGTCGAATGCTTTCCGCAAGCCGAAGCCACAGAAGAAATTCAAGCGATACGGTATGCTGGCCGGTGCGGGTGGGTTCCTCGATTCCTTCGGTGGAGGAGGCTGGGGGCCGATCGTGACCACTACCCTGATCACAAAAGGAAGGAGCCCGCGGTTTGTGATCGGTTCCGTGAGCCTGACTGAATTCTTTGTGACACTGGCCAGTGCTTTCACTTTCTTCACCTTCCTGGGAGTAAGCCATTGGCAGACCATCCTGGCATTGGTGGTAGGAGGATTGATCGCTGCGCCGCTGGCAGCGAAACTGGCTGGTAAGTTGCCGAGGAAAACGGCTTTCATTTTGCTGGGATGCCTGGTGATCATCTGGAGCTTGCGGATACTGGTGAAGATATTGTAGAGATGAGCGGCGGGGCAGTCCTTGTTCTCTGTTTTACAGCAGAGATTTTTTTCGATCTAAATAGTCTACTAAAATAGTGGACTAAAAACATAACCAAATAAAACAATCAATACCGTAAACGCCAACATTTATGAGAAAGGAAAAGAGACCATCCTCATCTTTCGCTTTATCCCTGCAGAAAAAGGCAGTAGCATACGCCGCATGGCTGCTGCTTTTCAGCCTTTTCGCCTTTAACGGCTTACAGGCCCAGGAAAATACGATCATCGAGATCTCAGGTCAGGTGATCGATCAACAGAAAAGAGAACCGATCCCCGATGTAAGTATCCAGATCAAGGGATCCGTGAACGGAACTATCACCAATAGTACCGGTTCATTTGTTCTTCGTACCAAACAGAAATTGCCTTTTACGCTGGTGATCAGTTCAGTGGGCTTTCAACAGCAGGAGCTGGAAGTGAAAAGCCTGGGCAGTAAGCTGCAGATCGAACTGGTAACGCAAACTGTGCTGGGCAATGAAGTGGTGGTTACTGCCAGCCGTGTGGCGGAGAATATCCTTAAATCGCCGGTGGCGATCGAGAAACTGGATATACGCGCGATCCGCGAAACACCGGCTCCCAGTTTTTACGATGCGCTCGAAAATGTAAAAGG
>JAGIAP010000454.1 GCA_017744805.1 Chitinophagaceae bacterium
GAATACAGCGGTCCAGGCCCAGGTTCGTGTACACACATATCCTGGCCCCGCATTTCCCTTATTTCCGGGATCGGGATGGCAAGCTCCGTCCCCGTGAAAAACCAGGTTATGAAGGATGGGAAACCGGCGTTAATAATCCGTACACCAATTACGTTCATTACAATAATGGAGAGATCCGTAAGCTGGTGGATACGATATTGCAGAAAACAAATGGCAAGGCCGTGATACTCTTGTTAGGAGATCATGGCTTTCACCTGAATATGCCGGATGAGCTCTTACATTGGAAATTCAACAATCAATGCGCTGTGTACCTGCCAAACGGACAATACGACCGCTATTACGATAGCGTCACCAATATCAACCAGTTCAGGATACTGTTCAATACACTGTTTGCACAACGATATCCGATGATGAAAGACAGTTGCATTATGGTCAACCATTGATGCCCATCCCATGAAACGAACACTCAGCAATATACCATTGATGGTGCTGCTATTGCCGGTATTCTTTGTACTACATGGCTATGCGGCAAATACCGGTTTTATCCGGTTTGGCAATACATTGCCTTTATACCTCAGCCTGATAACGGCATCGGTCATCCTATACCTGCTTTTCCGTGTATTGCTGAAAGACGCTGCCAAAGCCGGTCTGTTCACTGTCTATTGCATGGGCTTCTATCTTTTTTTCGGAGCTATCTATGATTTCCTGAAAGCATATTCTCCCATTGCCTTCCTTTGGAAATACAGCGTGCTCCTGGGTTTGTTCCTGGTGATAGCCCTGGTACTATTCATTTGGCTCCGGCACACAAAAAAACAGTTGAACAGAACGATGCTTTTCATCAACCTGCTCTTACTGATCTTCATCGGCGTGGACCTGGTGACCATTGCATGGACCGGCAAAAAGAATGATACCCATTCAAGCGGAACGAATATCATCGCTGCCGGCACTCCCAAACCCAATATCTATTTATTGCTCTTCGATGAATACTCTTCCTCCCATGCGCTGAAAGAATACTACCAATTCGATAATAGTGGACTGGACAGTTTTCTTACCTCGCAGGGTTTTCATTTGTTCCCCAATAGCCGGAGCAACTATCCTGAAACGAGTTTCTCCATGGCCAGTTGCCTGAATATGGATTATCTACCCTGGGTGAAACGTGGTATGGAGATCAAAAGAGAACATTACCAGCGATGCGCAGATGAGATCAGGAATAATGAAGTGACCAGGTTACTTTCTTCCAATGGTTATGAGATCGTGAACCAGAGCATCTTCAACCTCAAAGATCATCCTACTCCTGTAAGCCAGCGCTGGCTGCATACCGATACAAGGCTGATCACGGAAGAAACACTGCTCGACAGGCTTTGTAATGAATTCGGCTGGTTCTTCAGCCGCTATGCATGGCTGCGTACAATATTACCGGTAACATCCTATGAAGAACAAATGCAGAATAATGATAAGCTGCTGGCCGCTGTACTGCACGGATCAACACAGAAAACCGCCACCCCAAGGTTCATCTACGGGCATTTCTTATTGCCGCATTTCCCTTACTACAAAGACAAGGATGGGAATATCTACCCAGACTCCATCGTGCATGCTGTGATGGCTGAAAAGCTCCCGCCCCTTCCGAAATACCTGGAGTATGTGCAGTATGCCAACACCGAGATCAAAAAACTGATCATGGGGATCAGGCAGAACGATCCGCAGGCCGTAGTTATCTTCCTTTCCGATCATGGTTATCGCTGGACGGTTCCGGTGAAGCAGTTCTCACATGTATTCCCCAATCAGAATGCACTTTATCTGCCTTCAGGCAACTATGCAAATTTTCATGACAGCCTCACCAATGTGAACCAATTCAGGATCCTTTTCAATACACTGTTCAACAGTAAATTCCCGGTATTGAAAGATACCAGCATGCCTATTCAACCAGAAACAATGCCCGACTGACCGAATGTGTACAGGCAACAAACCCTGAACAAATCCCGGTGAAACTTGTTACCCATCGTTCGAAATAACCTTTATATTCGCTCCCTCAACACCCTTAAAAAATCATTGATATGATCAGAAACGACTGGACTTTAACCGAAGTGGAAGATTTGTACAATACGCCTTTGATGGATTTGATCTATCGTGCCGCCACGGTACATCGTGAATACAATGATACCGGTGAAGTGCAGGTGTGTACCCTTTTATCCATCAAGACCGGTGGCTGTTCCGAGGACTGTTCTTATTGTCCTCAGGCAGCCCGTTATCATACAGGTATCGATGTGCAGGCGCTGATGAAGAAAGATGAAGTGCTGGAATATGCACAGAAAGCGAAGGATGCAGGCTCTACCCGATTCTGCATGGGAGCGGCCTGGCGCGAAGTGCGTGATAACCGCGATTTTGACCGCGTTCTGGATATGGTGAAAGGAGTGAATGAACTGGGCATGGAAGTTTGCTGCACACTGGGCATGCTTACCGAAGACCAGGCAAAAAAACTGGCGGATGCCGGTCTCTACGCATACAATCATAACCTCGATACATCTGCCGAATACTACGGCGATATCATTACTACCCGCACTTATGACGACAGGCTGAGGACCCTGGACAATGTTCGCAAAGCAGGCGTTTCCGTTTGTTGTGGCGGCATTGTAGGACTGGGAGAAACGCATGAGGATCGTATCAGGATGCTGCATACCCTGGCCACCATGCCTGCCCATCCCGAGAGCGTTCCTGTAAATGCGCTGGTGCCTGTGAAGGGCACACCGCTGGAGAACAATGCCAAAGTGAATGTATGGGACCTGGTACGCATGATCGCCTCAGCCCGGATCCTGATGCCTAAAGCCATGGTTCGCCTGAGCGCAGGCAGGACCAGTATGAGCATTGCGGATCAGACACTCTGCTTCATGGCAGGCGCCAACTCCATTTTTGCAGGAGAGAAATTGCTCACTACCCCCAATCCATCATTTGATGAGGACATGGCTATGTTCGATTTGCTGGGGCTCAAACCCCGCGAGGCTTTCAAGGAAGAAAAGGAAATGGTTCAGCACTAACCCGCAGCCCGGGCGATAGTCACTGAAGTGGAGTGGATATTGGAGATCTCTTTGCAGAAGTAAGGCTGGCCTTCCATTACCTGGAGGATAGCGGCGATCATTTCTTCACCGGAGGAGTTCTTGGTAACATACCCGTTAGCGCCAGCCTGCATCAGGCCGTTCACATAAGCCAGGTCTGTATGCACCGATATGCCGATAATGCGGATGTCTTTTGAGAATTCACGGATCTTACGGGTGGCATCGATGCCATTCATCGGTTCCATATTGATATCCATCAATATGATGTCCGGCTGTAAGACCCGTGACGCCTCCACCACACGGTGGCCATTTTCACAGACAGCGATCACGTCAAGGCGCGGGTCCCGGCTCAATAAAAGCCGCCAGGCTTCCCGGACCAACCGGTGATCGTCTGCTATCACGATTTTTATCATGGACAAATAAATTAATGTAAGGCCAAAAGGTCAACCAAATTGATGAGAAAACCCTATTTGTGACCATCATTTTCGCTCAAGTCAAGGAAATTTGTTAAGGTCCATTAAGGGGAAACGTGTACTGAACACCCCGGATCATCATTTTCCACCCAGGTAATCGTTCAGCCTGAAACTAAGCCCGAACTGATTAAAAGCCAGGTTACGCTGATACCAGGATCTCGCGTACCGGATCTGGAGTTTTTTGAATAAGGCCCCCGCTCCCAGCGAAAAACCATTCATGCCATTCCCCTGGCTCCCCGCATTCAACTCCCTCCGGCGCAAATGGTTGTACCCGATACTGAGCTCGATCTTATCCGTAACATAGCATTGAGCTCCGATCACGATATGCCGGAATAGCTTGTCGATAAAAAAATCCTTTCCTTTTCCATTCTGGTCAAATCCGTTCTCATTGTTGAAAACGGTGTCTTCATACCGGATATCGAATTGTTGCAAATGCCAGGCCGTGATCGAGAATTGAAGCGGCGCATTGGCGAGGCGCCTGGAAATACCCAGTTGCAGGTCGAAAGGTAATTCTTCTTTTTCCGAACCGGCATAGGATGTCAACTGGGCTCCCATATTCTTAGCCACAAAGGATGCTTGCCATAATGATGCCGAATCGAAATAACTGATACCGATATCCAGGGCAATGCCGGAGGAGCGATATATGCCATAGGAAGAATGCATGAATTTCACAGTAGCTCCGTAATGCCAGTTGTTCATGTAT